>JBGTKR010000014.1:0-7997 GCA_041744535.1 Pyrinomonadaceae bacterium | reverse complement strand
GATAAATGACACAAGCGAAGGGCAATTTCCGTTTGCGGCGGTTTTAAGCTGTATTGACAGCCGGACTTCCGCCGAACTGATTTTCGATCAGGGTTTAGGCGATATTTTCAGCATACGCATCGCGGGGAATGTGATTAACGAAGACATTTTGGGATGTATGGAATTTTCGTGTAAGTTGGCGGGTTCAAAATTAATAGTTGTTCTCGGACACACAAAATGCGGAGCGATCAAAGGTGCTTGCGATAATGTCGAACTGGGCAATCTTTCGACGCTTTTAAATAAAATTCGGCCGTCGGTTTATTTTGAAAAAACCATAACCGAAAACCGCGATTCGGGAAACAGCGAGTTTGTCGAAAAGGTTTCGAAGATTCAGGTCAAAAGAAGTGTTGAAGCGATCATTGAACGCAGCATCGTTTTGCGGAAAATGATCGAAAATAAAGAAGTCGGCTTGATCGGTGCGATGTATGACATCGAAACCGGCGAGGTCGAATTTCTCGAAGATACATTTATGTGCGGCGAAGTAAAACATTTTTATCTGGATGTAAATGCGGCGGAGAAAGTTTTGAAACAGATTAAAATTTAGATTTTTTAAAGAAAGGAAAAAAATGTTATTAGAAGTTAAAGATTTATATGTTGCTATTAACGGCACAAATATTTTGAAGGGTTTGAACTTGCAAGTTGAAAAAGGCGAAGTTCACGCGATTATGGGACCGAACGGTTCGGGGAAATCTACGCTGGCGAAAGTATTGGCGGGACATCCGAGTTATGAAGTTACGAAGGGTGAAATTATTTATGAAGGCAGGAACTTGCTTGAATTAGACCCGGATGAACGGGCGAGAGAAGGCGTTTTTATGGCGTTTCAATATCCGGTTGAAGTTCCGGGCGTGTCGAATTCGCAGTTTTTGCGGCTGGCTTACAACGAAAAAATGAAGCATCTCGGCGAAGAGGAATTAGACCCGCTGGAATTCAACGATTTGCTCAAAGAGAAAGCAAAGATCGTTGATATGAGTTCGGACTTTTTCAAGCGTTCGGTCAACGTCGGATTTTCGGGCGGCGAGAAAAAACGCAACGAGATTCTGCAAATGGCGGTTCTCGATCCGAAGTTGGCTCTTTTGGACGAAACCGATTCGGGTTTGGACATTGACGCTCTGCGAATTGTTGCCGAAGGCGTAAACCAACTTAAAAACAAAGATAACGGAATAATTCTTGTTACGCATTATCAAAGACTTTTAAATTACATCGTGCCGGACTTCGTTCACGTTTTAGCGGGCGGGAAAATCGTCAAAGAAGGCGGCAAGGAATTGGCACTTGAACTCGAAGAAAAAGGCTATGATTGGGTAAAAGCGGCATCAAAATAAATGAGGTGAAATTATGACAGACACAACTTATGAAAAACCACTAAATTCTACTGAAGATTACAAATCGGCGGTTGAAGACGGAATCGAAAAATTAGCACAGATTCACAACCAAATGGAACGCGATCAGGAAGAAATTGATTGGCTAAGGAAAGAAACCCAAAAATCAATTGACCGCACAAAAGAATTTTTGAAATTGAAGTAAATCCATTATGTGGAAAGAGATTTGGGATGCGATCAAACATTTCATAACAGTCGCCGAAGACGGCAAGCGTAATCGTGAGGAAATCAAGGAAGTGCGTCGGCAGATGGACGATATGATGAGGAGAGCGAATGGCGTATGAAATAAAACAGGTTGGCGATTTAGACCAACACGAACGCGAAAAATTAGGTTTGCGGTTTGAAAACGAATTGCTGAAATTTGAACGCCGGCTGCCAAGTGGAAAAGGTAACAAAGAATAAAATGGTCAATAATTTGAGGTTTTTATGAATCAAACATATACGGCAATTATTAAACAAGACGGCGATTGGTGGATCGGTTGGATTGAAGAAATTTCGGGCGTGAATTGTCAGGAAAAAACTCGTGATGAACTTATCGAATCTTTGAAAACAACTTTACAGGAAGCGTTGGAATTTAATCGTCAAGATGCTTTAGCCTTGGCGGGTTCGGATTATCAAGAGTTAGCGATTGCGATATGAAACGCAGGAAATTTGTTCGACATTTAAACAAACACGGTTGTGAACTTTTGAGAGAAGGCGGTAGTCATTCTTGGTGGCACAATCCCGAGTTGAACAGGCGTTCGGCAGTTCCAAGACATAACGAAATTAACGATATTTTGGTAAACAAAATCTGCAAAGATTTAGGGATACCAGAAGCAACAAAATAAATATGCAAGCAGGAAAAGAAACAATTTATAAAGCAGATTTTCAAAAAGATATTGAAAACACAGATCAACCCGGATGGTTGAAAAAGTTGCGGAAAGAAGCATTTGATTATTTCACGGAATACGGATTTCCGACGACCAAAAATGAAGAGTGGAAATATACGAATGTTTCGGCAGTGAGCAGTGAGCAGTTAGCAGTTAGCAGTGAACAGTTAGCAGTTAGCGGTAAAGAATTAGTTGTGAATGAAAATATTACTTCCTTATTAAAAGAAATCGAAATTGGAAATCGGATGGTTTTTGTTGATGGAATTTTGAATTCTGAGTTAACGACGATTTCCGATTTGCCGGAAGGTGTGAAGATTCAGAAATTTTCGGAAGCATTTGAAGATAAAACTTTCAGAGCAAATTTGGCGAAATTTGTTGAATATGATTTTAACGGTTTCACGGCTTTGAATACGGCTTTTGCAAACGAAGGCGTTTTTATTCACGTTCCGAAAAATACGAAGATCGAAACTCCGATTCACGTTGTTTTTATCGGCAAACGCGAAACGGCGAATTTCGTGAGAGTTTTGTATGTCGGTGAAACGGGAAGTGAAGCGGAAATTATTGAGCATTATACGCGAACCGATGAAGCGAAATATTTTACAAATGCGGTTGTTGAGATAAATTTGGCGGATAATGCAAAACTCGTTCATACGAGAGTTCAACGCGAATCACATAATGCTTTCCACGTTATTTCATCAAACGTAAGTCTAAACCGATCAAGTGTTTACGACAATACGAACATCACTTTGGGAGCAAAACTTTCCCGCCACGATGTTAATTTGAGTTTTGACGGCGAGGGCGGTGAGTGTTGGATTGACGGGCTTTATCTTGTCGAAGACGGACAGCATACCGACACTCATTCACGTATAGACCATCGGATGAAAAATTGCGTTTCGCATCAGAATTACAAAGGCATTTTGGACGGAAAATCGCGGGCGGTTTTTAACGGAAAAGTTTTTGTTCACGAAAACGCAAGCGGAACGGATGCGAATCAATCGAACAAAAATTTGCTTTTATCAAATGACGCGAGAGTTGACACAAAACCGCAGCTCGAAATTTTCAACGACGACGTAAAATGTGCCCACGGTGCAACCGTCGGGCAGCTTGAGGAAGAAGAATTGTTCTACCTTTTGAGTCGCGGTGTGAACGAAGATTTGGCACGAAACCTTTTAACATACGGTTTTGCCGAAGAAATTATCAATAAAATAAAAATAAAATCAATAAAGGAGCAGTTGGACGAAGCAGTTCTAAATCGTCTGCACGCAAGATTGGAGGCGTAAAATAAGATTATGAGACAAAGAGTAAATTTAATTATCGAAGAAGACATATTGAAGAAAATTGACGAGATCGCACAAGAAAAAAATAAACGTGCCGCCGTTATCGAAAAGGCTTTGTTACAGTTTATCGCTCGTGAAGAGAAAAAAACTGCTAAAAAACAGAAGTTAGCGGATGAAACGGAAGAAATCGCTTATGGAACTTAAATGCTATTTAGATGAGGGGTCGCGGAGTTTTAGGCAGAAACCCGAATGTCAATGAGGGTGCATTTGAGAATTAGCTGGTGAAATCCGAAAAGCACCCTCCATAACTGTCGGGTTTCCGCCTTAAAAAACTCCGCGACCCCTCATTTAGATATATTAAAAAGATTTAATCGCAAAGAACGCAAAGAATTTTTAAGCAAATTTGTAGCGGCAGGTTTTGTGTCTGCCTAATAAACCTAATGGCGAAAAAGGCTTATATGAAAGAAGCAGTAAAAGAAATGAAAGAGTTTGACGTTAATAAAATTAGAGCAGATTTTCACGATTTATTGCAAGAAATTTATCCGAACAAAACGGATTTGAACGACTCAAATATTATTTTGGAATTATAAAAATTATGCCGATAATTTCAATGTTTTATGGGGTGATTGTGATGATGTATTATTTTGATAATCGTAAGCATCATCTACCACATATCCACGTTAAATATGGCGATCAGGAAGCGGTGATTTCTATTCCTGAAGGAGAATTAATCGAAGGCGAACTTCGCTCGAACAAAATGAAGTTGGTGCAGGCTTGGATTGAAATTCATCAAGAAGATTTGATGGCGGATTGGGAATTGGCGATCAACGGACAGGAAGTTTTCAAAATCGAACCTTTGAGGTAATAAAAATGAAAAAAGTAATTTCAGCAAAGACGAATGATGATTTTACATTGGATATTCAATTCAATGATGGAAGTTTCAAAAAGTTTGATGTTAAGCCGTATCTTGATTATCCCGTTTTCAGAGAGATGAAAGATTTGAGTTATTTCAAAAACATTAAAATAGCTTTCGGCACGGTGCAATGGAAAAATGAACAGGACATAAGTCCTGAAACTTTGTATTTGGAAGGGAAAGAAATTGAGAAAAATGAAACCGTCATAACTTTATAAATTATGAGATGGAGCAAAGTTAAAAAATTAGTCGAAAATAGTTTTGCCGATGGTGTTAAAGGTCGGGTAAAGGTTTATTCAACACATTACTCTCTTTGTAGGTGTGGACGTGGTTGGATAACAGTTGACAAAAAAGAATTAGTTAATCTTTGCACCGAACAATCAAGAAATAAGTATAAAGCCTTATTTCACGAAGCCTCAAATGTTAGTTGTGCGGTTCATTCTGCCGTCTTAGATAAAGATAGGACTCCGAATAAATTGGTCGAAGACGGTGAATTTTCAAGATTTGATTTGCATCAGGCTTGTTGGGATTATTTGCATCAGAGCATTAAAGATTCGCTTGAAAGTAAAAATCCCTTAATTAAATCTTTAGCAGTTTTAAATGCAAAAGTTGGCAAAGGCAGACTTTCTAAATTAGCCGAGCAAAATTTACATCCTTTAACTCGTGCTTTATTAGACTTTCGTTTCAAAGCAGAAAAAGAATTAAGGCATAAACAAGAAGTTGATGTAGTGAAATTCATCTAAGCAGTAGAGGTGGAAATTATGACCGAAATTTTAACAATGGAAGAAATTGAAAAGAAATTCGATGGCGAATGGGTTTTGATTGAAGATGTTGAAACCAATGAGCAATTGGAAGTCTTGCGTGGAAGAGTGACTTATCACGGCAAGGACAAAAATGAACTGCATCAAGTTGCGATGAAATCTAAATCGAATCATCTTGCATCATTATTTATTGGTAAACCTGATCCGAAGATGGGATTTTTGTTAGGATTTGAACACGCATAAAATTGGTATGAAATTTAAGTTTAAAGCCGATTATGGATTAGTTTATGTGCGTGTCAAAGTCGGTTGTGATGACAGAGAAATAATCTTGAATTTGGCACTTGATACAGGTGCCAGCGGAACGATAATTTCTGTGAAAAAGCTGCGTGAAATTGGTTACAATTTAGACAATCCCGAAGACGAAATTTATATCACAACGGGAAGCGGTTTGATATTTGTTCCGAAAATTACGATTGAAAAATTAACTTCTTTAGGAAAAGAAAAGTCAGATTTTGTGATTATCGCTCACGATTTTCCGCCGACTTCGACGGTTGACGGAGTTTTGGGATTGGATTTTCTGCGTGAAAGCGTTTTGGAGATTGATTTTAAGCAAGGGATTATAGAATTAAAATGAAAGCAGTAAAAGAAATGAAAGAATTTGACGTAAACAAAATCCGTAAAGATTTTCCCGTTTTGTCGCAGACGGTGAACGGGAAACCGCTTCGGTATATGGATAACGCGGCATCTTCGCAAGTGCCGAATCTGGTGATCGAACGCGGGGCGGAGTATTTGAAAAAGGAACATTCAAATGTGCATCGTGGCGTGCATTATTTATCGCAAAAGGCAACGACCGAATATGAAGCGGCACGCGAAAAGGTTCGTCGGTTTATCAATGCGAAGGAAGCGGCGGAATGTATCTTTGTTCGCGGCTGCACAGACGGCGTGAATTTAGTGGCGAATGCTTACGGGCGGAAGTTTATCGGCGAGGGCGACGAGATAATTTTGTCGCAAATGGAGCATCATTCAAACATCGTCCCGTGGCAAATGTTGGCGGAAGATGTCGGGGCAAAAATTCGTGTGATTCCGATGAATGAAGCGGGCGAACTTATCATTGATGAGTATGAAAATATGCTCAATGAACGCACGAAGATCGTTGCCGTTACGCATATTTCCAACGCTCTCGGAACGGTTGTTCCTGTCAAACAAATTATTGAAACGGCTCACAAATTCGGCGTTCCCGTATTAGTTGACGGAGCTCAAGCAGTTCCGCATATTCGTGTTGATGTGCAGGATTTGGATGCGGATTTTTATACATTTTCCGGTCATAAAATGTTTGCTCCGACGGGAAGCGGAGTGCTTTACGGCAAACGCGAATGGCTTGAGAAAATGAATCCGTATCAAGGCGGCGGCTCGATGATTCGCACCGTTACTTTTGAAAAAACGACTTACGCCCCGATTCCCGAAAAGTTTGAAGCGGGAACACCTTCAATCGCTCCGGCAATCGGACTCGGTGCGGCGATTGATTATCTGAATTCGATTGACCTCGATGCCGCATTCGCCCACGAACACGAACTGCTCGAATACGCCACCGAAAAATTATCGCAAGTCGAAGGCGTAAAAATTATCGGAACTGCCAAAAACAAAGCGTCGGTAATTTCCTTCACCGTCGAAGACGTTCACCCGCACGACATCGGCACAATTCTCGACCAGGAAGGAATCGCCATCCGTGCCGGACATCATTGTGCTCAACCCGTGATGGATTTCTACGATGTTCCCGCCACCGCTCGTATGAGTCTTGCTTTTTACAACACGAAAGAAGATGTTGATACGCTCGTTGGTGCAATTCAGAAAGTGATTGATGTTTTTGCGTGAAAAATTTGTTTATCTGAAAATAGAAACTAAAAATTTGAGGTGAATTGAATGTTTTGGCATTGGTTAATTTTAATAACAATTATTTTAGTTGGAAATTTCTTGCATATTGGTGCGTTGTTAATTGCGTTGGCAAATTATCCCGCAGTGTTAGTTTCGGGTGGAGATATTAAATTTCGTAATACAAATCGTTACTTATTCGGAACAATCTCTGCATTTTTCTTACAGTCAATTGCCGCTATCACCATATCAGCACTAATTATTAGTTACATTCGCTACATAACAGAAGATCAAGGGAAATATCTTATTGCTTGGATTGTTGGAATTATTGCTGCAATTTATCCAATTTGGCAGGCTTGGCGATTGGCAAGTTATGAGAGAATCGCAGAGCCTGAAAGTTACGTTGCAAAAGAAGCCACACACCCAGCACTCCCTTTTTCCTTATTGGTTACGATTTTATTTACACTTCTTTTTGTGTTTATTCCGTCTTTCTTAGACAAAGTATTTTATCCATTTGTTGCACTAGCCGTAATTATGGCAATTATAAGTTTAGCTTCAGTAGTCTTATCATTCACTAAATTCCAGAATAATGATGATGTGATGGAAACTAATTCATTTAGTTCAACACAAGAAAAAGAAAATGACCTTAAATATATTTTTCATTTCCAAAAATTGTTAGCATTTCAGCAACTATTTATGGAGCAATATAATGACGCTATGGCTAAAGTAGCCAATCTAGGAGAGTTGAGAAATGAAGGTTTTTTACGTCCGACAGCATCGTTAAATGATCCTGATGCTATCGCTGAAAATATTATTCCTGCATTGAAAAACAAGTTAGCTATTTTGGATGAGATGGAAATGGAACATCAAGAAATAGGTGAACCTAATTCAAA
>JBGTKR010000013.1:0-7976 GCA_041744535.1 Pyrinomonadaceae bacterium | reverse complement strand
TAGTCGAAAAGTTGTTGTTTTTGACAGTTTTTCGTTTAGATTATTCAGAAAACCGAAACGAGTAACTGCGTCTGTTTTTGATTTAGTAACAGGTGAAAAAATCGCGGAATTAGATGGTGATAATAAAGGCATCCGCTTTGCCAATACCTTTGCCAAATTAAGCAGAAGAATCTGTAAAGTTGTGTCGATGAATGCTTCCTATTCGGCTGATTGCCTCTTTGACCTTTGCTAAAAAAATGCTTTCTGCTTTTGGCTCAATCATTTTTATTGTTTCGACTGCGTATTTTACGCCTCGATACTGACTTTTTAGATCATTTATTCCGACACATTTTCCAGCCTTCTCCTGAAGCAATTTGGCACTCAGATTGACCATCAGAAACGACAGATTTGCTGCATTTTCCACTCCCGTTTCCGTTACATTCATAAAATCTTCCAACCCGAAATGTTGTTTCGCATCCCGAAAGTTGAACTCGATCTGAAATCGAAGACTGTAATACTTAATCAACTTTTCCCAGCCTAATTCCACATCGCTTGAAAACAAAACCGCGTGTCCCCGCTTGGTTGTTCTCATATTCAGTTTTTCGATAATCACCACATTTAACTCATCCGCAAAACTTTTGCTTAACAATATCGCCTGATAATAATTCGTTAAAATCCCGTCTTCCTGCTCACTTTTTTTCAGATACTTTTTCGGCAATCTCTGATAATCAATCTGCTCGCCATATCTTCTCGGCTTTCCTGTGCCGCTATAAACGCCTCCATATTTCTCATAAAGTGCGGCATCCCGACGCAGTTTGCTAATCAAGTGCATACCGTTTTCCAACACCATCAAAACCGCCTGATGATGCCCGAAATGTCCGTCCAAAGCGATATATCTGATCGGCATAAATACCCTGATAAGTTTCAAAACCATCTTTACTAAAGCATCTATCCGCACCAGTTCTGCTGATAGATCAAGTTTCTTTTTATCCTTGTTCCGACTTCCTAAAGGTCTCCCTTTTGGCTTTCCCGGCTTTTTGCTCTTTTTCTTCCCACACCTTTTTTTCCTCTTCTTTTTTCGCTCCGCTATCGCCGCTTTTTCTTCTTCACTTCTGACCATTTGCTTAACTGTCAAAGGAGAGGATTTGCCTTTCTCGACATTGACCAGCGAAATAACAAAAAAACTCAACCCCTTGATGACACGAGTTTGCAAACCCGAAAAAAACCGATCAATCCCAAAAGTCTCCGTCCCTGATTTGCTGACGATAGTTTCATCACCCGCCAGAATATATTCATCTTCAAGATCGAACAAATGAGTCTGAAAGAACTTGACCATCATCTCAGACCAGTCCAAAGTGGTCGCAAAAAAACGATTGACAGTCCGGTAACTACCGCCTTTTCCTGCCCACCGGGAAAGATTCAGCATCGTGATGCGACCCGTCATCGAAAGCATCGCCTGAGCAATTACCGCCAGTTGGCGAATCGTAGTTGAAGTCGAAAGAGTTTCAAAACAAACAAAAAATGATAATATATCCATATGAAATGAACGGGGGTTTTTAGTTGACTGATTTGGGTAAAATAAGTCTACTAAAATACTCGTTTCATTTCATCTCTCATACTAATTTTTCAAACTTCTTTTTTGGCAAAGGTATTGCTGTTTTGAAAGGTCATTATTATTTTAGTTTCGGGGCAAAATATTATAGCTTTTTATCTTTGAGTTCAGGGTTGTTGCATTTAATCCCAAAAGTCTTGCCGCACGGGATTGGTGTCCGGCGGTTTGGTCTAAGGCACGTTGGATCAGGTCTATTTCAAATCTTTTGACCTCATCGTAAAATGCTACGCCTTGAGAAATATCAATCTCTCCCGATGTTCCGCGGCTGTCCAAAATCATTTCGCGGGCGAGTTCGGGATTCAGGACTTCGGGTCGCAGACAGTCTTTCGTGATCTCGTCCGTCGGAGCGATGACAACCGCTCTTTCGATTATATTTTCCAGTTCGCGGACATTGCCCGGATAATAATAATTTTCCAGTAAAGACAAAACCTCCGGTGCAATCTGCTCGGTGATCTGCCGACTGTTTTCCTCGTTATATTTACGTATAAAATGCTTGACTAAAGGCAGAACGTCTTCTTTTCGATCTCTTAAAGGAGGAAGCTGAATCGGCACGACCGAAAGCCGGTAGTATAAATCTTCACGAAAAACGCCGCTTTTAACCGCTTCTTTCAGATCAACATTTGTCGCGGCAATGATCCGCACATCAATCTGAACGGATTTAGTTTCGCCGAGCGGTGTAAATTCCCTCTCCTGAATGACGCGAAGCAGACGAACCTGTGTTTCGGGACGCAGATCACCTATCTCATCAAGGAAAATCGTTCCCGTATCGGCAATTTCGAACAAACCCTTTTTCGCCGCAACCGCACCCGTAAAAGCACCTTTCGTGTGTCCGAAAAGTTCGCTTTCCAAAAGATCGGAAGGGATATTTGAACAATTTACCGGAACAAAAGGATTATCCTTACGCTGGCTTGATTTGTGTATGGCTTTGGCAATAAGTTCCTTGCCCGTTCCGCTTTCACCCTGAATCAAAACTGTCGAACGAGCCGGAGCGACTCTTTCAACCAGGCGAAAAATTTCATCCATTTTTTCCGAACGCCCGATGATCGAATCGCGGTTTACCGAACTTGCCATTACCTGCCGCAGAGTTACACGCTCCTCTTCATTACGGCGTGTTTTTATTCCTCTGGCAACCAACGCCAGAATTTGTTCGTTTTGAAACGGCTTGCGAATGCAGCCTTTTGCTCCTTTTTCCCAAGCCGAGATCGCCGTATCGAAAGTTGCAAACGCCGTAACCATTAAAATAACGGCATCTTCATCCAGTTTGATAATTTTTTCAAGAGCCGTCAATCCGCCGATGCCGGGCATCGAAACATCCATCAAAACCACGTCGTAGGGTTTATTTTCATACGCCTCGATTGCCTCTTCACCCGTTTTTGCCAGATCAACGCTGTAACCCGCACCGGAAAGCACGGTTTCCAGCACATCACGCATAATCTCTTCATCATCACAAACTAAAATTGAACCCTTTTTCGCCATAAGTATTTGAATATATCAGACTTTATTGGTGAATAGTAAATAGTGAATAGTAAATAGAAAATGGTAAATAGAAAATTTCTTCTTCACTATTCACTATTCACTATTCACTATTCACTATTCACCATTTTCTATTCACCATTTTCTATTAAAATATGATCTACGATAAATATGCCGAAGGTTACGACAAAGCACTTGCTCCGTTCGAGAAATGTTTTCTCGACGGGTGGCGGGCGGAAACTTTGTCTTACCTGCCTAAAAACGCCAAAATCTTGGAAATCGGTGCAGGAACGGGTTTGAATTTTAAGCATTACCCAAATTGCCGCCACGCCGCTGCAAGCGAAATCTCGATCAAAATGCTCGAAGTCGCTAAAACAAAAACTTCTTCAATTCAATTGATACAAACCGATGCCGAAAAACTTCCCTTTCCCGATAATTATTTCGATGCCGCCTTTGCCACACTCGTTTTTTGCTCCATTCCAAATCCGAAAAAAGCCTTTGCCGAACTCCGCCGGGTTCTCAAGGCAAAGGGCAAAATAATACTGCTGGAGCATATACGTCCAAACGGTTTGTTCGGATATTTATTTGACGTTCTGAATATCCTGACCGTTGCTTTGTTTGAAGATCATTTTAACCGCCGAACCGCCGAAATCGCCGCAGATTCGGGCTTAAAAATTCTGAAAGTAAAACAAAAAGCATTCGGAACGGTTAATCTGATAATCTGTAAAGTAAAAACATAAGAATAATGAGCAAAAGTAAAACCAAATCCAAAATCCAAAATCCAAAATCCAAAATCGGATGTCAGGGCTGGAATTATCGTGACTGGATTTCAAAAGCGGGAGGCAATACGATCTTTTATCCGCGTGGGACGAAATCCGATGAAATGCTCAAACTCTATGCGGAGATTTTTGATACGATTGAAGTTGATTCGACATTTTATGCGATTCCGCCAAGTTCGACGATTGAAAATTGGTATCGGAAAACGCCGCCGAATTTTACATTTTCATTAAAAATGCCGCAGGAAATAACTCACGAAAAAGAACTTCGTGAAGAATCCTACGTAGTTTTAGAAGATTTCTGCGAAAAAATAAAAGACCTGAAGGAAAAGCTCGCCAGCGTTCTGATTCAGATGCCGCCGACATTTGACGGCAGCAAAGCAAACGCCCAAAACTTGCGTGAATTCTTAAAAAGGCTTCCCGCCGACATAAAATTCGCCGTCGAGTTCCGTCAAAGAGATTGGCTGATCGAATGGACTTTTGAGGAACTCGAAAAAAACAACGTCGCTCTGTGTTTATGTGAAGGAAAATGGATTCCGCGGGAGATATTTTTTACGGCATTACACGAAATTAAAAATGATTTTGCTTATGTTCGTTTTATGGGCGAAAGGGATTTGACGAGTTTTGATAAAGTTTACCGCAATGAAGACACGCTTCTGAAAATCTGGAAAGAGCAGATCGAAGCTGTCAAAGCCGAAAAAATCTACATTTATTTCAGCAACTTCTTTGAAGGAAACGCTCCCGTCAGTGCCAACAAACTAAAACTTTTATTTGACCAAAAAATTATTCATCCGAGCATTTTGGAAAATCAGGGTTCGCTTTTTTAGTTTTCAGCTTGAATTTCAAACTTTTTCGGATGAGCAACGTAAAATAGAACAGGCAGGCTTGATTTAAACGAGCCTGAAGATTTACTTGAAGATTTATAAAAAAATTATGGCAATGTCAAAAACAGCAAAAACATTACTCATCATCAGCGGAGTTTTTCTCGCTCTTATATTGTTTTCAATTATCGGCTTGTTTTTAATAGCGGAAAGTTTCGGCAAACCGAATGTTCCCGAAAACAGCGTTTTGGTTTTGAAAATTTCGGGTGATCTTCCCGATTATGCTCCGCGTGATCCGATGGCGGAACTTATCGGTGTCGGACAGCAGGATTCCTTTTCGAGTCTTCTGATGCAGCTGCGGAAGGCAAAGGCTGACACGCGGATCGGTGCGGTTTTTCTCGACATCGGATTTTCAGGGATCGGTTGGGGCAAAGCGGACGAACTTCGGGCGGCGATCAAGGATTTCCGCAAATCCGGCAAACCCGTTTACGCTTACACCGAACTCGGTTTGAATAAGGAATATTATATCGCGGCGGCGGCTGACAAAGTATTTATGCCGCCGACGGGTGATATTTACGTCAACGGTTTGGCGGCGGAAGCGATGTTTTTTCGCGGTTCGCTGGATAAATTAGGCGTTTACCCGGAAGTTGTCAAGATCGGCAAATATAAAAATGCTCCGAATCAATTTACCGAAAAAGAACTGACCGAAGCCCACCGCGAAGTTATCAATTCGATTTTGGACGATCAGTTCGGACGGCTGATCTCAACCATTGCCGAAGACCGCAAACTTGCACCCGAAACGGTTAAGGAAATTATAGACAACGCCCCGCATAACGGAGTAAATGCCAAAAAACTCGGTTTGACAGACGGTGCGTTTTATCGTGATGAAATTGACAAAGAACTAAAGAAAAAACTCGGCTACAAAGCGGAGGACGAACTCCGCAAGGTCGAACTTTCTCAATACAAGGACGTTTCTGCCGAATCGCTCGGTTTGAATATGGGCGAAAGAGTCGCCGTTGTTTATGCTTCGGGAGCAATAAATACGGGAAAATCCACTTCGAGTCCGGTCAGCGGTGATTCGCTCGGTGCGGATACGATTGTTGACGCGATAAATGAAGCCGCCGCCGATGAAACGATCAAAGCAATAGTTTTGCGGGTGGACAGCCCCGGCGGTTCGGCACTCGCTTCCGATCTGATGTGGCACGCCATCGAAAACGCCAAAAAGAAAAAACCATTCGTCGTTTCGATGGGCGATGTCGCAGCTTCCGGCGGTTATTATATCGCCTGTAATGCAAATAAAATCGTCGCCGAACCTTCGACCATTACCGGCTCAATTGGTGTATTTATGGGCAAGCCCGTTGTTACCGGATTTTATGATTGGCTCGGAATTACCAACGAATACGTAATGCGTGGCAAAAACGCCGGACTTTTCCGCGAAACCGAAAAATGGACGGATGAAGAACGTGCTAAGTTTCAGGAGCAGGCAAATAATATTTATTACTCGAATTTTGTTCCGAAGGTCGCAAAAGGGCGAAATATGTCCGAAGAAAAAGTAGATTCGCTCGGTCAGGGACGAGTCTGGACGGGCAGACAGGCAAAAGCAAACGGCTTGATTGACGAATTCGGCGGTTTGGAAAAAGCGATAAACATCGCCAAAGAATTGGCAAAACTTCCCGCCGACAAAGATGTAAAAAGAGTCGTAATGCCGCAAGGTCAGACGCTTTTAGACAGATTTTTCGGCAGAGGCGAAGATACGACGTTTGCCGAAACCGACGAGCAAAAAGCACAGGCAGCCGTCATCAAATCTCTCCCCGAAGATGTCCGCCGCTCGCTACGCTACGCCGCACTTTTCGACAAAATGAAACGCGGCGACGCAATGATGATCCTGCCGTTTGAATTGCAGGTCAAATAATTTTTAAACGGTATTTTTAAAAATTAAAAGCGATATGTAAAACTACTTGCATATCGCTTTTTTAATCAAAATTTATGTCAAAAAATAAAGAATACATACTCGGTTCATCCGAAAGAGAAATTGAACGCCTCGCATATCAAAATGAAGTTTGGTTCGATGCAACCAACGATTTATGGGAAAAAGCCGGGATCGGCTTGGGCAAATCGGTTGTAGATTTAGGCTGCGGTCCCGGATTCTGCACATTTCCGCTGTCCCGCTTGGTCGGTTCAAACGGACATATTTTTGCCGTTGATTCGTCCGATAAATTTGCAAAACTTTTGCAGGAAAAGTTGAAAACAAACGCTTCACAAAACATCACTTTTCACCAAAACGATGCCGGCAGTCTGGAGTTGAAGGACAATTCCGCCGATGTAATTTTTTCGCGTTGGTTATTTTGCTTTCTGGAAAATCCTTCGCAGGTTCTTGCCGAGGTCAAACGAATCCTAAAACCGGACGGCAAACTGATAATCATTGACTATTTTAATTACCTCGCCGCCAACATCTTTCCGAAAACCGATGCCGTTTCCGCACTTTTTGAAGGATTTCTAAAAAGCGTCGAAAATCACAAAGGAAGCTACAACATCGGCAGCGAACTGCCGGAATTAATAATCGAAAACGGCTTGCAAATCGAATCTCTCACCCCGATCTGCCGCCTCGCCCGCCCAAATACCAGAATCTGGAACTGGGTTGAACTATTTATCGAAGTTTCAACTCCAAACCTCGTCGAACAAGGAATCTGGAGCGAAAAACAAAAAATTGATTTTGAAACCGAATGGAAAAAAGCAAAGGAAAATCCCGCCGCATTCTTTTTCACACCGCCGATGATCGGAATTATTGCTCAGAAAACTACTTGAGTTTTTTACATCGAAAACATTTCCTGCAAAACATCTAAAATCTTGTGTTTGGAAGTTCCCTTTATGTCGCCGATCTTTTTGACAAGGCGGGATTTTTCAACCGTGCGGATTTGGTCTAGAATGACGCTTCGCTTTTTGTTCAGGAACTCGAAATTTATGCGTGTCGGATAATTTTTGTGGACGGTGGAAATCGGTGCGATGATGACGGATTCGATGTGTCTGTTCATTTCATTTGGCGAAACAACCACGCACGGGCGTGTATTTTTGGCATCATCGGCAGATATTGCGTCCAAGTTAAACAGATATATTTCAAAGCGTTTTACCATTGCCAATTCTCCTTTTCAAATTTGTTTGCCGAATCCTCGATAATCATTTCATCGCCGTCATTTTCCGACATTTCCTTAAATGCCTTTGCCCAGTTATGACGCGGTTTGCCCGAAGATTTTATCAGCAAACCTTCATCCGTAACTTCCAGTTCAACCTCGCCATCCAAATTACTCTGCTCAAGCA
>JBGTKR010000012.1:0-3838 GCA_041744535.1 Pyrinomonadaceae bacterium | reverse complement strand
CAATACTTCGGACAGTTTTTAGATTTTCGATGTTTATAAAATGTTAAGCTCTTTAGAATCAACAACTTAGTGTTTTCAAGGGCGTTTTTATAAGTTCAATGTTTTCAACAACTTAGAAAAACTGTCCGAAGTATTGTTTATTAGTAGATTCACAAAACTATATTCTTCAATTAGGGCTTTCTCATAAAAAAATGAATTATTGAAAACAAAAGAGTTACGAAGATGTAACGCCAGCGTCCCGCTGGCTGTCAAGAAACCGTCCCGGTTTCTGACATTTTTACATTTGAACTGTGCAGCGTTGAAGAAGTGGTGGCGGGACGCACACCACGACAGCCACCGGGACGGATGGCGTTACGTTTTTATGAGAAAGCCCTAATTCTTCAATCTCGAACTTTGACATTTGCAACAAATATCCATAAAATCTAAAGTTTCACTTTTTGTGAAAGGAGATGAAGAATTATGCCAAAAAGAACTTATCAACCGAACAATCGCAAGCGAGCGAAGAAACACGGATTTCGCAAGAGGATGTCAACCAAAGCGGGACGCAATGTTTTAGCACGCCGCAGGAAAAAAGGACGCAAAAGATTAACGCCGTTTCATTATTAAACTTTCGTTTGCCGAAGGATGAACGCCTTCGCAAGCCGAAGGAGTTTCGCCGTATTTATGCGGAAGGCGTGAGATTTAAAGGGCGTTTTATGACAGCATTTATAATGCCGTCAGAAACGTCTTTTCAGCGTATAGGCATTACGGCTTCTAAAAAAGCCGTCGGCAATGCGGTTCAGCGAAATCGGGCGAAAAGATTGCTTCGTGAGGCTTTTCGTTTAAGCAAAATCGAACTCGATCAATTGAAAAACAAATACGATTGGGTTTTGAATGCCCGCAGAAATTTGCTGGAAATAAAGATGAAGACGGCACTTGAAGATTTCCGGCAGATTATTGAAAAAGTTAAGCAAAGCGAAGCTGAAAAGAAAATAAACAAAGGCGAATGAAGCGTCGTATTATAAAAAATGAAGTTTTTGATTTTAGATTTAATAAAACTTTACCGGACGTTTCTATCGCCTTTTTTGCCGCCTTCGTGCCGTTTTACGCCGACCTGCTCGAATTATACGAGCCAAGCGGTTAAAAAATACGGAGCAATTCGCGGAAGTTGGCTGGGCGTTAAGCGAATCTGTCGCTGCCAGCCTTTTAGCAAAGGCGGAGATGATCCGGTTAAATGAGTAAGCAGTTGGCAGCGGCAGTCGGCAGTTTAAGAAAATACTGACAATTAGCAACTGACCACAGACCACTAACCAAAAATGCAAGACCAAAATAAACAGCAATCACAATCGAGATTTTTTCTCGCGGCAGTTCTTTCAATGATGGTTCTGACGGGATGGATGTATTTTTTTACTCCCGAAAAAACCGAGCAGGAATTGGCAAATGCGAATACGAACACTTCTCAGCAAGCAAACGTCAACACCGAAACAAAACCTGCTCCCGAAGTTAAAAAAGAAGAGTCAGAAACCGTAGAAACCGCAGAAAAATCCGAATCGTCAGCCGATGAAAATCCGAATAAAATCGTAACGGTCAAAACGCCGCTTTATCAGGTTAAACTCGATTCAAAGGGTGCTGTGGCAACGAGTTGGGTTTTGCTTGTAAATGACACCAAAGACCCGAAGGCGAGAAAAAAACTCTATGCAAACGGTTCAAATAAAGAGAGTCAAAAACCGCTCGAATTAGTTTCGCAGGAAGGCTTAAAGGAAGAATCGCGGCTTGTTCCCTTTCAGCTTTCGACGGGCGATGAAAATCTCGATAAAACCGTTAATCGGAAAAATTACAAAGTTTCCGCCGACAGCGAAGAAATTGAAATCAAAGGCAATGAGTCAAAACAGGTTGATTTTACCTTTGAAGGTGATAACGGCGTAAATGTTACAAAATCCTTTGTTTTTCGTGCCGATACATACATTGCCGATCTATCCGTCAAATTAACCAAAAATGAAAAAGTCGTTCCGAATACGAAACTTCTGATCGGACCGAGCATCGGCGATCAGGCAATCGCCCACTACGATTTTTATTCGGTTGAACCCGAAGGTGTTTACAGTGCCGGAGGTTCTGCAAGCCGACAATACGCCGCTTCGATAACCGAAGAAAATGGTAAAGGCGAAGTCAAAGTGGACGGCGAAGTCAATTGGGCTGGAATCGGCGACACATATTTTGCGATGGCGGCAGTTCCCGCACAGAAAACCAACGGACTCGTTTTTCGTTCAAGCAAATACGAAAAGGAAGTTCCGCCTTTTTATGACGGGTTAATAGCTTGGATAACCGGAAGCGAAAGCACGAAAACCGTAAGACATCTGATAACGGCTTATGTTCCGATAACTGCCGACGGTTCGACCAATAAAATCTATACGGGAACGAAGGATTACTTCGTTTTGCACTATTACGACGATCTGCTTTCGGAATCTGTCGGTCGCCGGATTGATATTGACCATTTTCTGAATTTCGGCTATTTGAGTTTCTTTACCGAACCGCTTTCATATCCGATCCTGCTCGTTCTTAATTACCTCTACGGTTTTGTAAATAATTACGGAATTGCGATCATCATTTTCACATTTTTCTTTTATTCTCTGCTCTTTCCATTTCGTTGGTTTTCATCAAAATCATTTAAAAAAGCACAGAAAAACGCTCCGAAATTAAAGGAAGTTCAAGATCGGCAAAAGGAAATGCAGAAAAAAGGAGTTCCGGCGGACGACCCGAAAATGCGGGAACTTCAGATGGAACAGCTGCGGATGATGAAAGGTGCTGTGCCGATCGGCGGATGTCTGCCGATGATCCTGCAGTTTCCTTTGCTGATCGCACTTTATATAACCGTTTCGATTTATTTGGGTTTCAGACAGGAAACTTTTCTCTGGCTGCCCGATCTTTCGTCGGGCGATCCGTATCACATACTCGAATTCGCCTTTGCGATCTCGATGATCCTGTCGTTCAAATTTTCGCCAACAACTCCCGCCGCTACCGCAACGCCGGAGCAAAAAATGCAGCAAAATATGATGACCTACATAATGCCCGTGATGATGCTCTGGATCATGTGGTCTGCCCCTTCGGGACTTCTGCTTTACTGGTTTACGGGAAATATTATAATGTTCGGTCAGCAATTGCTTATTAATTACATAAACAAAACCGACGAGCCGGAGGAGGAGGAAGAACAAAAAACGGAAATCCTGCGAAAGAAACCCAAACCTGCGACTTCTTAACAAGCTATGAATGAAATTTGCGAAAAATCTGAAAATTTTCTATCCGAAATTATCGAAAACCTCGGTTTTGATCTTGAAATATCAGCCGAGTGGTCTGATGATGAAGGCTGTCTGATAAATTTAAGCGGCGAAGATGTTTCCTATGCTCTGAGCGAAAACGGCGAAATGCTGGACGCTTTTGAAACACTTCTTTTTCAACTTTACGGACGCGAATTAGACCGCGAACATCGAATCGTCTGCGATGCCGAAGGCTTTCGAAAGACCAGAAAATCCGAACTGTCAATGATGGCAAAATTTGCCGCAAAAAATGTTCGTGAAAAAGGAATTCCCTTTACCTTCGGCGTTTTAAATTCAACCGAACGGCGGATGATTCATCTTTCTTTGCAGGACGAAAAGGATTTATTGACGGAATCCGTCGGTGTCGGGCAAGACAGACGTTTACAGGTTCGCTTAAAAGATTAAAGGTGAAAAAGTGAAAAGGTGAAAAAGTTTTATGCGAAATTTTAGCATTGCTTTTTCACTTTTTCACTTTTAACCTTTTTCACTTTTATCTTATGGAAGATACAATCGTCGCATTATCAACTCCCCTCGGACGCAGCGGAATC
>JBGTKR010000011.1:0-2570 GCA_041744535.1 Pyrinomonadaceae bacterium | reverse complement strand
AATCCCGAAACTGCTCGATTTTGGAATATCTAAAATAATTTCAGCCGAACTCGAGCAATTAAATTCCGCGACGATCACAAAACTCGGCGTGATGACTCCAGGCTATGCCTCGCCGGAACAACTGCAACGCAAAAGCGTTACAACCGCCACCGATATTTATTCACTCGGCGTAATTCTTTACGAACTTTTAAGCGGACATCGCCCGTTTGAATCAAAGGAAGACGATCTAAAGGAAATCTACAAAGCAATTATCGAAACCGATCCGCCTTTGCCGTCGGCGATGGTCGAAACGGTTTCCAAAGAATTCAAAGAAAAAACCGAAGCTGAAACGGTTATAAAATCTCAGGAAGAAAACGAAGAACCGATCTTCAAAGAAGATACGAAGCGGCAAAAAAAACATTCGGTTGACAAAACCGAAGCCGACAAAATGCGGCAGACCAATCCGCAAAACGTAAATTTGAATTCCCAAAGCATACGCGGTGATCTGGACAATATAATTCTAAAAGCATTACGCAAAGAACCCGAAAGACGCTATTCATCCGCCGAAAATTTATCCGAAGACATCAAACGTCATCTTCAAGGGCTTCCCGTTACGGCACGTCCGAACACATTTTCCTACCGGGCGGAAAAATTTATCAAACGAAATAAAATTATTGTTATTGCCGGTGTTTTATTATTATTTGCGATTGTCGGCGGAATCTTAGCAACGCTTTATCAAGCGAGAGTTGCACAGGCAGAACGTGATCGGGCAAGGATTGAAGCCGCAAAAGCCGAGAAGATAAATGAATATCTACAAAAAGTTCTGAATCTTTCAAATCCTTTTTGGTTTTCGGCAAATCCCGAAAGCAACCTCAATGCAACTATTGCTCAAGCAATTGACGAGGCAGCGAATAATGTCGAAACCGAACTTGCGGGACAACCGGAAATTCAAGCGGAAATTCAGTTTACACTCGGAAAAACATACATCGGACAGGGACAATATGAAAAAGCCCGTAAGCAATTGCAGAGTGCCAAAGAAAAATTTATTCAAACGTCGAACGGCGACCAATTCAAGATTATGCAGGTAAATGCAATTCTCGGTTCTTTGACTGCTTTGGACGGAAACATAGATGAAGGTGAAAAAATCCTTGAGGAAGCGGTTGCATATTTTCGCCAAAATAAAGAAAAAGGCTTGGATCACCTCATCTGGCTGGCAAATAGTTTGAGTGATTTGGGAAATATAAAAGCTCTAAAAGGACGCAGCGAAGAAGCTGAAACCCTGACAAAGGAAGCCTTGCAATATGCTTCAACCTTTACCGGACAAGATCGTTGGGGAACAACAACGATCAAAGGAGATTTGGGCGACAGACTGATTGAACGCGGGGAAATCGAAGAAGCTGTGAAATTATACCGCGAAGTTATTATCGAACAGAACACTCTGACCGATAAACCGCGAGCCGAAACCGGAAATGCCTATTACGATCTTGGAAGGGTATTTAAAAATCAGGACAAATATTCCGAGGCGGAAGAGAATATTCAGAAGGCTTACGAAATCTATACAAAAACTTTGGGTGAAAAAAATATCTACACGGTAATGGCACGCAAGCAAGTTGCCGAACTGTATTATCTGCAAGGTGATTTTAAAAAAGGGCGAACGGAGATTGATGCAGTTTTAAACACATTGCAAGAACTTTACCCCGAAGACCGGAATATTTATAAAAACTATGCAAAAGAAGTTTTAGCCAACATCTTAACGAAAACGGGCAAAGCTGCGGAAGCCGAAAAACTTATGCGGGAAGTCGTGAAAACATATTTGACACTTATGGATTCGATGCACGTTGACATTGCTATCGCAAAAAGGTCGCTTGGCGAAACATTGATCGCTCAGAATAAATTCGCTGAAGCAAAAAAAATTCTGGCAGAATCTCATTCAAATTTTCTGGAAACAGTCGGTGCAGATGATCCGCAGACAAAAAAATGCGAGGATTTACTGGCTAAAGTCAGCAAATAAAATTATCAACTCCAAAAAATAAATTTGATAAAATAAATTCATCTTTTTTGAGGATTATGAAAACGGACAACTGGAAAAAAGTCAGCGAAATTTTGCTTGATTGTTTGGAGGTTGAAACTTCCATTAGACAGAAATATCTCGATGATTTGAAGATTAGTCCCGAAGTCAGCACCGAAATCGAATCACTTCTTGCGTTTGAAACCGAAACCGAAGATTTTATGACTCTTTCAGCGAATGAAATTTCAAGGGATTTTTTTTCGTTTGATGAGTCCGGTGAAAAATCCTTCGTCGCACAGCAAATCGGTATTTACAAAATAATAAAGGAACTCGGTTTCGGCGGAATGGGAGCGGTTTTTTTGGCGGAGAGAACGGACGGCAAATTTGAGCAGCAGGTGGCGATAAAATTGCTCAAACGCGAATTTAACGTCGAGAAAATCCGTCATATCTTTCGTCGTGAAAGAGAAATTCTAGCCGCACTTTTGCATCCGAATATTGCCCGTCTGCTCGATGCCGGAAAAACCGGCGACGGCATTCCGTATCTCGTGATGGAATATATCGAAGGCGTTCCGGTTGATAAATT
>JBGTKR010000010.1:0-10316 GCA_041744535.1 Pyrinomonadaceae bacterium | reverse complement strand
ACCGGATTTCTCTGAAATCAAAAGTTGACCAAGAATCGCTCGGTTTAATTTTTATGATCTGTGTGTTTTGCATCGAAAAGGTTTTGATCCTTTAAATTCAATTTACCGTATTTTTCTATTGCATTTTGCTTTTTTCTTTTTCTGTTCCATTGAAAAAGTTTCTGCGGAACGGCGAGCCGAAAAAGCATTTTAGCAATTTGGGCGGAAGATTTCGCCCCGTGCAGGTTTTTTCTTAAAATAGAAAATGCTTTGCGTCTTTCACCGTGTCTAATAAAATTTGCGACTGCTTCAAATTTCAGTTCGGCTTGAATCTGTTTAAGTTCTTTATGTCCAACCTTTAATTCATCAACCAAACGATTTTGGGCGGCGATAAATTCGGGAAATATTTCCGCAAAATGTCCGCTCGTGTTTGAACCGTGCTGCCTCCAGGCACTTAAAATCTTATCGCCGCGGGCAAATTCGCCGACGGTGGAAAGTTTCAGATACATTTCATAATCTTCGAGTTTTGCGTTTTCGTTCCATTCAAATTTTTCCAAAGCGGAACGCCGGTAAACCACGCTGGGACTCGAAAAAATTTCCGCCCGAAGCAGAAACGGCAAAGGATCGCCGTCGGCAAACTCCGTCCAGTTGTCGGTGCGGTCAAAAATCCGTTCGTTTTCATCAATCACAAAACTATGCCCGAATGATATAACGGCATTCTTACGCTTTTCTAAAAGTTCGATGCTTTCAGCCAAAAAATCAGGCAGCCACAGATCATCCGAACCGATATATGCAAAATATTCTCCGCTCGTTTTTGCAAATCCTTCATTCAAAGTTGCACAAAGTCCGCGATTTTCACGGGCGATAAGTTCATTTTCAAACGGACATTTCCGTAAAACTCTTTTAATGATTTTAACCGAATCATCCTCTGAACCGTCATCAATCACGATCAATTTTCCCGGCAAAAGTGTTTGAGAAAAAACGGAACGAAGCGTCCTTTCAATAAATTCTGCGTGGTTATAAGAAGGAATTATTACTGAAATTTCAGACATTTTTTAAACGAATATACGAGTTTGAAACCGATATTTAATCATAAACCATTAAGGCTTATTCAAAGTCAGGACGGAAAAGAAATTTTACCATAGACACGGATAAAACCGGATAATAAGAAGTCAAAATCATTTTTTTCAATTATTATCGGTTTTATTCTTCCATTTATCTTGTGTGCATCCGTGTCTCTGTGGTAAAAACTCTTATTCCGACTTTGGATAAGCCCTACAAAAACCATAATGGATTTTTAATCGTAAGACTTATTCCCATTTCTAATATAAACTGGATAAAACATTTTTAATTCTCCGATAAATTAAAATGAAGGTTTTACAGACACTCGATTCGTTAGACCGCGGCGGTGCGGAGATTCTTACGCTGGATGTCTGCCGAAACGCCCGCAGATTCGGGATTGATCTAACTTTTTCGGCATTCGGCGGCGGCGATCTGGAAAAGGATTTCGAGAATTCCGGTGCGGAATTTATTCGCCTGCAAAGAGATATGCCCGTTGACCTGAATTTGATCTGGCGGCTTAGAAAAATCATTCAAGAGAAAAATATCGAAATCGTTCACAGCCATCAACCAGTCGAGGGTTTACACATTTTTCTGGCAACTTCGGGAATGAAAAATGTCAAAATAGTTCAGACGCACCACGGATTTGTTTCAGGCAAAAAAAACACTCTGATCGCAAAATATCTATCGCCGAAAATGGACGCAAATATCGCTTGCAGTCGCGGAGTATTCCCGTGGCTTAGAAGAGAAATCGGTTTGGATACGAGTAAAAAATTTTATCTGATCTACAACGGAGTTGACGAAAAAAGACTCCAGCCGAGCGGTCATTCCGTTAAAAAAGAACTAGGTTTCAGCGAGGAAAGTCTGCTTTTGGGAATGGTCGCAAACTTTCGTTTCGACCGAACAAAAGATCAAATGACGGTTTGCCGGGCTTTACCGAAAGTTTTTGAAAAATTTGAAAAGGCAAATTTTATATTCGTCGGCAAAGTTTCCGAAGGCGGCGAAGAAAATTTTGAAAAATGTATCGGATTCTGCGACGAAAACGGCATCGGTGAAAAGGTGTTTTTTTTAAGCGGCAGGGAAGATGTCAATGACATTCTGGCTTCGCTCGATCTGTTCGTGTTTTCCTCATTAAAAGAAGGGTTGCCGATCTCCGCCATCGAAGCAATGCTCGCCAAAGTTCCGCTGGTCGTATCCGATATTCCGCCGCTTCTGGAAGTAACCGATAACGGCAAATGTGCCGAAGTTTTTAAGACTAAAAACTCGGAAGAACTTGCCGAAAAGATTTTGAAACTTTTGGAAAATAAAGAGTTAAGAGAAAATCATACTAAAAATGCTTATGATTTCGCCCGACAAAATTTCAGCATCGAAGCCCATTTGCAAGGATTAAAAACTCTCTATTTGCAACTGCAAAATCAAACTAATAAATTAAATGAACCGTCGGAACAAACTCAAAACATCTTAAACTTAGAATAAAAAAAAGAGACAGCATCGAAAACTATCTCTTTTTTGGAATTTGAATTTGAACAATGCAAATCAGATTCGGAGCGGCATTACGATATATTTGTAATCATATTCGGTATCGCCGGCAATTCGCATTTGCGTTTGTGCGTTTTCGTCTTTGAATTCAAAGGAAATTCTCGGTCTGCCGCTTCCTTCCTTGACTTTAACTTTTTCGCCATCGGTTTCCTTTTCAACTTCCTGTGTTTCGGTTTCGCCGGCACTTACATTGTTTAGAAACTCTTGTAAATACTGAGAATTAAACCCGATTTGAACTTCTTCGCCGGAATAATCCGCCGCAACTTTTTCAACTGCTTCGCCTTCTTCGCTGCTTTGTGCCGTAACTTCGATCTCGCCGGCTTTTATCGTCAGACGCACTGAACGGGTTCTCTCGTCCGCCATCAGGGCAACACGGGCGACGGCTCGCTTCATATCCTCCAAATCAAAGGTAACGGTCTTGTCATTATCCTTCGGAATGACCATTTCGTAATTGGGAAATGTTCCCGATAGTTTGCGTGTAATCAATAATCTGCCGTCAACTTCAAAATATATGTGATTTGCATCCTCGCCGAAACTTATATCGCCTTCGGAGCCGCGTGAGATTTTTGTAAGTTCGGTCAGAGCTTTTTTGGGAATCAGAGAATCCATCGAATCTTCGCCGCTGTTTTCAAGATTTCTTTCGATATACGCAAGGCGGTGTCCGTCGGTAGTAACCATTCGTGCCGTGCCGTTTTCGATCATAAATTTTGCACCGGAAAGCGTAAAACGCGATTGTTCGTTGGTGATCGCAAAACTCGTGTTGTGAATAAAATTATTAAAAATATCCGCCGATAAAGACATCGGTGCGGATTTGAATTCGGGAACTTCGGGAAACTGATCGCGGGAAACACCGGCGAGCCGGAATTTTGAATTTGCACAAGTCAAATTTACCCATTCGTTTTCCTGCTTTTTAAAATGCACGTCCGCGTCCGGTAAAAGCCGCACGATGTCGAAAAGTTTGCGTGCCTGTATGCACATCGCTCCCGATTCTTTGATGTCGGCTTCCGCTTCGCAGCGGATCGTTACGTCAAGATCAGTTCCGACGATGCGTATATTATTTTCGCCGACGGATTCGATCAAAATGTTTGATAAAACCGGAATGGTGGATTTTTTCTCGACGATGCCCTGCACGAATCCCAATTCTTCCTTCAAGGTATTTTGCTTGATTACAAATTCCATAATTTTCTTTGCTCCCAAAATTCTATTTTTTTATTGTCCTCTTATTTTAATTAACTTTTCGGATTTTCCAAGTGCCGTTTTCTATTTTTTCCGCACTAAATAATTTTTGTTCATAAACCGGCTCATTCGTATCTTTTGTTTTTCCGACCAAGTATGAATATTTTACGACACCTTCGGTAATTTCCAATTTATCCGCGTCCTCTTCAACGGCTTTCCAGATTTCCAAAACTTCGTCTTCCAAAGTTTTTTCCTTGATGATTTTTTCATCATTTCTGTATTCGACCAAAAGACCTTTTTTGTCTTCTTCCGGTTCTTTAATTTCCATCAAAACCTTTATGGTTTTTCCGTCCGCAAGTTTTACGTTTTTTTCGTTGTTAAAAGTTTGTTTTGAACAAGCGATTATAAATATTGATATTGCTAATAGAATGATTTTCCCTTTCATAATTACTTCATATTTTACCTTAAAATTTTTCGCCTTTTTACTACTTCTAATAATATTAATATTATATATATTCTTCTAGTAGTAGTAGTAGTGCCTGTGGAAAAGTGGAAAAGTCGGTTAATTGCTGCATTCAAAAACTTTGCGTATCCACAGCCCTTGTGGATAATCTGTGGAAAACCCTTCGACCTGTGGAAAAAATCGGCACTTTTTTATGTTTTGCTTTATTTCCACAAGCCGAATTTTCAACAATCTGTGGAAAAGTGGATAAAATTTGTTTAATTAATGATTATAAAATACTTTAACGAACAGGGAAGATTTCCGATGCTGTGGAAATCTTCCCTGTTTTGGTCGTTCAATTTTTTTTAACTAACTGCAAAGACTGTCTATAAGTTCGCTGACGATCCTGTGGAAATTTCTATCTTCCTTAATCAGGTTCTCGATCTTGTCAACCGAGTGGATTACTGTCGTGTGATGTTTGCCGCTGAAGGCTTTTCCGATCTGCGGAAAACTGCTTTCGGTCAGACGCTTGCAAAGATACATTGCAACCTGCCGCGGAACGGCGATTTGACGCGAATTATTTTTCGATTTTATCTCCTCGACCGACAGGTCATAATGTGCCGAAACCGTCTTGATAATTCTGTCCAACGTAACGCCTTCGGGTTGTTCGCTGTCAATGATATTTCGCATCGCATCCTGAGCGAGCATTTTTGAAATAGGCAATCCCCGAAGCGAAGAAATTGCGACCAGCCGGACGAGCGAACCTTCCAATTCTCTGATATTACTTTTTACTTTGCCGGCGATATAAAAAGCTATTTCATCCGGCAGATCAACCCCGTCCAGATCGGCTTTTCGTTTGAGAATTGCAACCTTCGTTTCCAGATCGGGCGGCTCCATATCGGCGATCAAGCCCCATTCAAAACGTGAATGCAGACGTTCTTCCAACGTCGGAATCTCACGCGGCGGACAATCCGAAGTTATGACGATCTGTTTCTGGTCATTATGAAGTGCGTTAAATGTATGGAAAAATTCTTCCTGCGTCCGTTCCTTCCCAGCCATAAACTGCACATCGTCCATTAAAAGAACATCTATCGAACGATATTTTTCGCGGAAGGTTTGTGTTTTGTCATAACGGATCGCATTGATAAGTTCATTCATAAACTTTTCGGCGGAAATATATGCAACCCGTAAATGTCTGTTTTTCAAACGGATAGCGTGTCCGGCGGCGTGCATTAGATGCGTTTTTCCGAGTCCGACTCCGCCGTATATGAACATTGGATTATAAGTTTTGCCCGGTGCTTCGGCAACGGCTTCGGCGGCGGCGTGGGCAAATTGATTGCACGAGCCGACGACGAATTTATCAAAGGTATATTTACTGTTTAAGGAGTTTTCAATCGGTTCGATGTCAACGAAATGTGTCGGATTTTTTTGCTGCGGAGACGGTTTAATATTCGAAGATTCCGAAAAATCAAAACCGCCCGAATGTTTTGCTGTTGCTGAATTATTTTGTTCACTGCCAAACAAACCGAGCAGATCGTCTGGATAATCTTCTTCTTCCAAATCCGTTTCTTCAACTTCCCAAGTCAGCCGGTAATTGTCCAAGTTCAGTTCCGTCAGGGTTTGCGAGATCAGGTCGGAATAATTTGTCTGTATCCAGTCGCGGTTGATCTGGCTGGCTTTTAATTTAACGATTTTTTCTTCCTCGTTAAATTCCTCGAATTGAATCGGGAGAAACCAAGCATCGAATATTTGCCGGTTCAGACGTTTTTCGACAGATTGAAGAATGTTTTCCCAGACATTTTGATTTTCTTTTGATGCTTCCATTAAATTTCTCCGCCAACTTTTTTTGTTATTTTTTTGTTAAATGTGTTAAATCTATTCGGAAACTTTTAAGCACATAAGCCTTTAAATAAACAGTCTTAAAACGTCCTATAAACTTACTAAAAGCAAATGTGATAAGTTGTTATGTTTCGGTAACTTTAGTGGTTTTAATTAAACCTGAAATAAAAGTTTTCCACAGAGTTTTCCACAGGTTTGTGGAAAATCGCTTAAAAGTTAAAGTAAAACTTTAAGTGTTTTATTTTCAATAACTTACAGACTTTTTTAGTAATTGAAACGGACAAAGATTATCAAATAATTTTCAGAAAAGCAAGTAGTTATCCACAGGTTTTAAAATAAACATTTTTTAAAGTGCGGAAGCCTTTTTAAGACAAGAACTTGGCAAGATTTTTTTCTGTGTTAGACTTTTGTAAAAAGGTAAAAATCCATCAGAGGAAGTAAGTTTGTGAAGGAAAAAATAAAAAAATCAACGAAAAAAAACTTTAAGCGGAAATCATACTGCAAAAAGATTAAAGATAAAAAAACATCTGAAAATGAAAATGAACAAAAACATCAATTCACAAACAAAGAAAAAAATTTCGGGCAAAGTTTTTTACAGAAATTAAAAAATGCAGCTGAAAATCTGATTTACATAAGCGAAACGGATTCCGAAATCTTACCTTTTATCGGGGAAAAATCCGAAACGGTAAGTATCGAATCGCTTCAGAAACAAATAAACTTTGCACCTGACGTAAAAATTGAGGAAATGGATTTTGAAGATTTTTTTGAAAATTTGATCAAAACACAAGATTGGTTTGAAGATGAAGAGAATAATGCGGCGGAAAAGTTTCTTAAACTCAAGAAATTACTTGAAGAAAATTTGAAAGACTTAAAAGTTTTTAAGATCGGAGAGATTGAGATTAAAATTTATGTGGTCGGACTCGATGAAGATAATAATTTATCGGGAATAAAAACCGAAGCGGTTGAAACATAAGATTATTTATACAGATAAAATTGGATCGCCTGACCGATTCCGATTATCAAACCGAAAAATGCTCCGAACAATTCGATTTTTGTTAAGTGTTCTTTCGCAACGGATAAAACCAGAGATTCGAGTTTTTCAGCCGGATAATTATTGACCTTTTCCCGCACGACTCCGCCGATGTTGAATTCCTTGATCGCTTCGGGAAGTTTCTGTTTGGCAGCGGCAATTATCGTGTTTGTCAAAGATTCTCCGGCATTTCTGACCTTTTCTTCCGGGATGTGTGCGGAAAGTTTTCCGATCGGCGTGTGAATTAAATTTTGAATTTGTTTTGATAAAACCGAGTGAATGATTTTGGTCGTGTCCTGATCGTTCAGAATTTTTATCAAACCTTGAGCGAGTTTTAATTTGATTTTGATGGTGGTTTCGGGATGAACCGAATGCAGAAGTTCGCCGATTTTTTGCGGACGCAGTTTTTCAAGTGAATCGGTTAAATAAGCCGAGATCGAATTCTGCATCTCGTCGCTTTGAATTAGCGACAAAATACTTCTCGTCAATTGCGATTTAATATTTTCAAGCTGTTCGGGAGCGATCGTTCCGATCAGATCGGGCAAAGGACGATTCAAAGTGTTGTCAATCGTTTTGCCGACAAAATTCCTTGCTTCTTCGGCAAAAAAATCGCCCTGTAAAGTTTCTTCAATGCGTTTCGGCAGACTTTCGTCAACCAATTCATCAACTTCACTCAGCAGATTATCACGCGATACGAAGAATTTTTTGATAAATGGAAGTTGTTCGTAATAGTTGTGAACTTCCTTTTTTATCAATGCACCGATCTGTTTTTTCGTGCGGTCTTCGGTGGCAAGTCCGGCTAATTGATGAACAATCGGCTCGATTTGCTCAATAGCTTTTTCCTTCAAAAGTGAAATCGCCTCATCGGTGAACATTTCCCGCAGAGGCGTTTGAGTATTTGCCAGATCATCAACTCTTCTGGCAATAAATTTTCCGATCTTTTCTTCCAGAGCCGGTTCGCGGACGATGCTTCTCGCCCGTGTTTCGGCAAAATTCAGAATTTGATTATAGGTTTTCTCCGTCAACGCTTCATCAAACGTCTGCGTTAAAACTTCGTCAACGCGGCGTTCAACAAATCCCTGCACGGCTTCAACCGTTTCTTCGCTTTTGATAACATTTTCAACATAAAAACCGATCTTATTTTCCAGAGATTCAATCGCTTCCAAAATAGGCTGACGCAGATTTTCGGGCAGTGATTCGATCAAAGACGGATAATTCGTCGTCAATAATTCTTCGGTGTATGAATCAACGACATTTTGAATTTTCGTTTGCAGAAATTTTTTGCCGAACAATTCTTCCAAAACGGTTTCCTGCGAAACGAGTTCGTCGCCGACGGCTTTTCCGATGGCATCGGCAAGTTTTTCGCGGTGTTTCGGAATCATTCCTTGCGGAAAAACCGTGATACCGAGAACTTTAACCGGATAACGCGGACGAAAAAGCATCCGCACCGCCAGCCACGCTCCCAGATAACCGTGAACGGTTGCCAGTAAAATTAAAGAACTTATTTGAAACCAGATATTGCCGAATAATTGATGAAAATCCATTTGTGTAATTTTTTAATAAACCTGAAAACCTTTTGATTTAAGACAAAACTCGGAGAATTCTTTGCACCATTCATAATCGGCACTATAATTTTTCCATTGCTCGTCTTTGTCTTTGTGAATAATTCCGTCGTCGGGTTTGTTCGTGATGCTCAAATCCGCGAAAATACGTTTGTCGGGAGCGAGTTTCGGCAGAATTTCATCGCGTATCTTTTCGCCGATAGTTTGTGCTTCTTCGTTTGAAACCGTAGTTCCCGTCGCGTTGTTGCTCATTTCACGCACTTTTCCTTCGCTGATTATGTCAAAAGATTTGATAACCTCGAGTGCCGCCTTCCAATTCCATACATTTGAGCGAAACTCGAAGTTTTCCGAACTTAAATCCATTAATGTAAAACTCATAAATTTTTCCTCTTGTTAAAGATGCTAAACCGCAAAGTTGATTTTAGTCAATTAAGTTTTGTTCGGCAAAAATCAATTCAGTATAATTTCGGTTAATATGAAAAAAGAAGATTATTTTAGCAGAATCGGCTTTGATAAAACCGGATTTGAGCCGAATTTAAAGACTCTTAAACTACTGCAAAGACTGCATCTTTTAAGCATTCCGTTTGAAAATCTCGATATTCATTGGAAAATTCCGATCATTTTGGATTCGGATAAATTCTATCAAAAAATAATTGAACAGAAACGCGGCGGATTTTGTTACGAGTTGAACGGATTATTTTATGAATTGCTCAATAAAATCGGTTATAAAAGCAAAATAATTTCCGCCCGGGTCAGCAACGGACGCGGCGGATTCGGCGAAGAATATGACCATCTGGCGATTTTGACGGAAATTGATGGTGAAGAATATTTAACCGATGTCGGCTTCGGAGATTTTATTGCCGAACCTGTTCAATTTGTTTTGGATTTAGAACAAAAAGATGCAAATAGAACTTATTTACTCAAAAAAATTGATAAAGAATACTTTGAAGTTCTAAAAAAGGTCGAGAATGATTGGATAAGCGAGTATATTTTCAGAAATCTGGAACGCGATTTATCCGAATTTACAGAAATGTGTAATTTTCATCAAAGTTCTAAATCACATTTTGCCAAAGGAAAAGTTTGTTCGATGTTAACCGAAAGCGGGCGTAAAACATTGACGGACAAGAAGTTTATCCAAAATGAGAACGGCGAAAAAATAGAATTTGAGATAAATTCCGAAAAAGAATTTACAGAGGTTTTAGAGAAAGAATTCGGAATTAAATTATAAGTACTGATGAAAAACTTTACGGATAAATTCGGAGCGTTGAGCGATTGGAAAAAGATCGATGAACGCTTTGATGAAACGATTGTTAAGCAAGTAAATGATGCTTCGTGCGTTGCGGCGGTTGGCGAAATGTTGGCTAGTTTTTATGGATTGGATATTTCGCAAGATGAAATTTTGGAAGATATTGGGGTTTGGTCAAATGCTAAGTACTTAGCCCTGTTTTTAAATTCAAAAGAAACTGAAAGTGGTGTAGAATGGAAAGGTGGCGGATATTCGCATCTAATTGAACACATATTTATTTTGATGCGTGATGTTCAAGTTTGGGTCATTACTGAGCGGTATAGAAATTGCTTGCTTTGAAAATAAGAAAAAGATGCCCGCGAAATACGCGAAAGAACGCGAAAAAAGAAATTCAAAAAAAAGTTTTGTTTTATTTTCGCGTCCTTTCGCGTTTATTCGCGGGAA
>JBGTKR010000009.1:0-13825 GCA_041744535.1 Pyrinomonadaceae bacterium | reverse complement strand
TTACCACTATTTATCACCCATTCTATGATTTAAAATCTCGATCTTTTCAAACGGCATATCAATTCCGGCGGCGGTAAAGGCATTGAAGATTTTCTCACGCAGTTCAGCACGAATCGGAATATGTGTTCGCACTTCATCGAGCCACACGCGAAGCTCCAGAGCCGTATAATAATCGCCCAATTCTTTAACGAGAACGACGGGTTCTTTGTCAGGCATAAATCTGTTATCTCCTCTGACGATCTTTAAAAGTTCTTGTCGGGCGGGTTCGATGTCTTCGCCCGTTCCGATGGTTACGCCGATGTCGAGCCGCAAATGCGGGAACATCGTGTAGCTGATAATTTTGTTTTCGGCGATTTTTTGATTCGGAATGCTGACGAGTCTGCCGTCGGGTGTAACGATTCTTGTTGTTCGCAAAGTTATATTCTGAACTTCGCCGTATTCGCCTTCGATCTCAACCAGATCACCGATATAAAACGGTCTGTCCCAGAAAATAAAAATTCCCGCAACGATATTTGAAAGCGTATCTTTTGCCGCAAAACCGATGGCGATTCCGGCAATTCCCAAACCTGCGACCAAAGACGCGATGTTTACGCCGATCTGATCGAGTGCCGTAACGAGTGCGAAAATTAAAACTACATATTTGAGTCCTAAAAATAAAAAATTGACGACGGTTTTTTCCAACTCGAATTTTTCCATCACCCGCATCAAAACGCTTCTTAAAACACGATACAAAATATAAAAGCCAAGCAAAATTATGCCTGCTTTCAGAGCGTTTTTTGATATTAAAACCACTTGTGCGGCAACCGCATCGTAATTAAAATATTTCCCCAATTCTTCCCAAAATTTATCCATTGTTTTCCCTTTTTCGTTCTATTTCGTCGCTGCTTTTGATTTATTCCAAAGTGCGTCCATTTCTTCTAAATCCGTTTCTTCCAATGTTTTATCTTTTGATTTTAACTCTTTTTCGATAAACCCGAAACGCTTGCGAAATTTACGATTTGTTTTCTTTAAAGCATTTTCCGGTTCAATATCCAACTTTCTCGCTAAATTCACGACGACAAAAAGCAGATCACCGATTTCTTCCTTTATTTCGTCTTCATTTTTTCCATCAATTGCCGATCTTAATTCGGAAACTTCTTCGTCCAATTTATCAAAAATCTGCTCTGTATTTTCCCAATCAAAACCGATCTTCGCCGCTTTTTTCGTCAATTTATTGGCTTCGATCAGAGCCGGAAAAGCCTTCGGAACTTCGTCTAAGATCGAATCGGATTTCCTTTCAACTTTGCCCGACTTTCTGCGTTCTTCTTTTTTAAGTTCGTCCCAATTTTTTAAAACATCATCGGCGGTTTCCAATTTTTTATCTTCAAAAACGTGCGGATGTCTTAAAATCAATTTCTGTGAAATGCCCGCCGCAACTTCGGCAATCGTAAAATCGCCCTTTTCTTTTGCAATCGTCGAATGAAAAACGACTTGCAGCAGAACATCGCCCAATTCCTCACGCAAATTCGCCGTTTCGCCCGTTTCGCTTGCTTCCTGAATCGCATCAAACGCTTCGTAGGATTCTTCCAAAAGATATTGCCCAAGCGATTCGTAAGTCTGCTCCGCGTCCCAAGGACAACCGCCCGGAGCCCGCAATTTTTCCATCACCCACACAAGTTCATCAAATTCTTTCATAATTTCGGTCTTTGGTCTTCGGTCTTTGGTTTTTGGCTTTTGAATACAAAATTGAATTTTTAATTTTCCAAAGTCCAAAAACTAAAAACCGAAGACCATCAAGTTGATTTTGAATTTTTTTCCGCCAAAATGCTAATATCAATTAACAACAAATTTAAGAGGAATTAAAAATTATAACAATGATTGGAAAAGAAGATAACAACGAAGAACCGATTCTAAAGATCGAAGACAAACGAAAATTTAATCCTGACGGCACTTTGCGGGAAGGCGTGGTGATCGAAAAGGAAAAACCGAAAGCCGAAAAAGAAACGGAAACGCCAGTTGAAACACCGATTTACGAACCCGATGCGAAAACGGTTGAAACTTACGATAAAGCAGTTGCCGAAAAACAAGAGCAAGCAAAAACCAAAACTGCGGCGGCAGCAAAAACCGCCGAAGAACCAACCGAAGAAGATGATATAATGAACGATGAAAATCCCGCAAGTTTCATCAATTTTCTGTCAACTCTCGTAACCAACGCCGCCGCATCTCTCGGTGCGATGCCGCATCCCGTCACGGGACAAAAAACGGTTGATCTCGATACGGGAAAATACTGGATTGACGTTCTCGCAATGCTTCGGGAAAAAACAAACGGCAATTTGAGTTCACAAGAACAATCTCTGCTCGAAAGTATTCTCGGCGACCTGCAAATGCAATATGTCCATCTAACCCGTGCAACGGAAGAAAAACTAAAAGCCCAAGCTGCTCAAAAGTTTTCCGGCAAAGACATTTTAGGTGGTTAATTTTTAAGCCACAGAGGACACCGAGTTTTTTTTTGAGATTTTTCTTTTTAATTCTCTGTGTATTCTCTGTGTATTCTCTGTGGCTAAAACTTTTTATGAAGCTGACATTTTTAGGAACAGGCACTTCAACGGGCGTTCCGTCAATCGGCTGCGATTGTGAGGCGTGTCTTTCCGACGATCCGAAGGACAAACGCTTGCGGGTTTCGATTCTCATTGAACACGCCGACAAAAAAATCTTGGTTGATACTTCAATAGACTTTCGCCAACAAGCCTTGCGTGCCGGAATCAAAAAACTCGACGCGGTTTTGATAACGCATTGCCACGTTGACCACGTTTTCGGACTTGATGACATACGCCCGCTGAATTTTCGCTACGGTGCGATGGGCGTTTATGCCAATGAGATCGCTTGGAAAGGTTTAAAACAATTTTTTTATTATATCTTTAATCCAACACATTTCGGCGGCGGTCTGCCGCAACTTATTCCGCATACGGTTGTCAAAAATGCACCATTTTGCATCGGCGAAGACATCGAAATAACACCGCTCGAAGTTATCCACGGAAAACTTCCCGTCATCGCCTATCGCTTCAACGATTTCGCCTACGCCACCGACTTAAAAACGATTCCAAAAGATTCAATGGACGGCTTGCGTGATCTCGACGTTTTAGTGCTTGACTGTGTTCGCATCAAACCGCACACAACGCATCTTTGTTTAGAAGAAGCATTAGAATACATCGAAGACTTAAAACCGAAACGTGCATATCTAACACACTTAAACCACGACATAATGTATGAACGCGACAAACATCTTCTTCCCGATAATGTGCAGTTTGGTTATGATGGATTAATTATTACTGATAAATGAATTTAGAAACAGAACGCCTAATTTTAAGAAAACTAAAAATGAGCGATTTGGATGATTTTCATTCGTTTCGCTCAAATCCTGAAATCTGTAAATTTCAGAGTTTTAGTGCCTTTACGATTGAAAAAAGCAGGAAATTTATTGAAGAACAAAGCAAAACAGAATTCGGCACGCCGGGCGAATGGGTGCAAACGGGAATTGTCTGGAAGGAAAATAACAAATTGGTCGGTGATTTTGCATTGAAACCCGAACGCGACGAACCGAGAACAGTCGAGATCGGCGTAACTTTAAACACCGAATTTCAAGGCAAAGGTTTTGCCGTCGAAGCGTTTACAAAAGTTTTTGAATATCTTTTCACCGAAACCGAAACGCATCGCATCATTGGTTTGCTCGACACGGAAAATCACGCAAGCCGAAAGTTGATGGAAAACTTAAACTTCCGCCGCGAAGCCGAATTCAAAAAAAGTTATTGGGACGAAAAAATGAACGAATGGCGGGATGAATATTTATATGCGATGCTTAAAAAAGATTGGGAATAAGAAATTTAGCCGCAGAGAACACAGAGATTTTAGAGAATTAATAAAAATTAAAAACTCTCTTTTCTTCTCATCTTGCTCTGTGGCTAAAAAAAGCCTTTATGAAAATTTTTCACGGAACGGAAAATGCGAATATTTTGCGACCGACGGTTTTGACGCTCGGCGTTTTTGACGGTTTGCATCTTGGGCATCAGCGGATTATGGAAACGGTGGTTGAACGTGCGAAGATTGTAACGGCAGTTCCGACGGCGATAACATTTGATCCGCATCCGAGAACCGTTCTATATCCCGAAAATTCTCCGCCTTTACTGCAAACGCTCGATCAAAGATTAGCTAATTTTGAAGTTTTGGGAATCGAACAGGCGATTGTTATTAGATTTACCAAAGATTTTGCCGATCAAGATGCAGAAATCTTCTTGCGGGAAATTATCCACGAAAGATTACAGGCAAAAGAAGTTTACTTGGGACACGGGTTTGCATTCGGCAAAGATCGCGGCGGGAATATCGAATTATTGAAAAAGATGAGCGACGAATTAGGCTTTTATGCAGATGATGTCGGCGAAGTGCGTCTGCGTGCAAAACGAATCTCATCATCGAGAATCCGCCAATTATTAAAAGACGGAAAAGTAAATCTCGCCCGCCGTATGCTCGGCAGACCTTACGGAATCGAAGGTGCAGTAATTCGCGGCGACAGGCGTGGACACAAAATCGGTTTCCCGACCGCAAATCTAAAGCCGAAAAACCGCGTCATTCCGAAATACGGCGTTTATGCAACGGCAATTTTGCTCGACGGCGTGTGGCGAAAAGCGGTTACGAATGTCGGAGTCCGTCCGACTTTCAAAAACGATTCCGAACCATCAATCGAAACTTATATTTTCGATTTTAAAGGCGATTTATACGGCGATGTTTTGCGTGTCCGCTTCCTGCACCGCATTCGTGATGAACGAAAATTTGCCGGAATCGAAGCGATAAAAACTCAAATTCAAAAAGACACCGAAACCGCTTTGGATTATTTTTCGCACGAAGGTGTGCAAAATATGCTGGAGATAGTTTGAGTTAATGGAAAACGGAAAATGGAAAATATAAAGAGAATACCTGAAATTTATAAGCAGGTTTGAGTCATTCAAGAAATTATCCGTTATCCGTTTTCCATTATCCATTATTAACCTATTTCCCTTTAAATTCGGGTCTGCGTTTTTCGAGGAATGCGGATACGCCTTCTTCTTTGTCTTGGCTGGAAAATGTGATGGCGAAAAGGTCAATTTCGCGTTTTAAGCCTTCGTCCAAGTTCGATCTCGAAGCGGTTTTGACGGCTTCTTTTGCCATTTGCAGGGCAATCGGACTTTTTGATGCAATTTTGCCCGCGAGTTTCATCGTGTTTTCTTCTAGTTCTTCGGCTGAATAAACGTGATTTACCAAACCTAAACTTAAAGCGGCTGCGGCATCAATCATATCGCCCGTCAGAATCATTTCCATTGATTTTCCTTCGCCGATGAGTTTTGTTAAACGCTGTGTTCCGCCGCCGCCGGGGATTATGCCGAGATTTATTTCGGGTTGACCGAGTTTGGCATTTTCGCTTGCAATGCGTATATCGCAGGCGAGTGCGAGTTCGCATCCGCCGCCTAAACAAAAGCCGTTTATCATTGCGATCACGGGTTTTGGAAATGTGTCAATCGAATTAAAAAGCGTTCTGTTTTGAAAAACGGCTCGCTGCGTAACTGAAGTTTTTCCCGCAAATTCGCTGATGTCCGCTCCGGCGATGAAGGATTTTTCGCCCGCACCCGTGAAAACGACAACGCGGATTTCCTCATCGTTTCGCAATTCATCCAAAGCGGCAACGCCTTCTTCGTGGACTTTGGAGTTGAGGGCGTTTAATTTATCGGGGCGATTGATCGTAATAACGGCAACGCCTTCATTTTTTTCGACTAAAATTGTTTCGTAATTTGGCATAAGATTCAAGATTTAAGATTTAAGAAAATATAGAGGGAAAGTTTTGGGAGAAACAAATCGAGATTTAATCTTCGTCTTGCGATTCATCTTCATCATCGGCAGTCGGTTGATCGTCCGCCACCCACGTAACAAAAAGTCTGAGCCAGCTTTCCATCGGTTCGATGATCGCTACTCCGACTCGTGCCGTGCCGTGAACGGACGGTGCGGTGCGGACGATTCTTGCTTTTACTTCGACGGGAACACCGTCCGGGCGATGCGAGCGGATGTATAGGTCTTCATCTGCTTTTACTTCCTGATTTAAATGAAACAACGCTCCCGTCGTTGAAATATCATCGGTTTCAGTCGGTTCGCTCCAAGTCGCTCCGTCGCCGGTTCTGCCCGAAACGACTATCGGCAGTCGCAGAGACATTCGTAAAGCAAATCTTTTTTCCTCCGATTGAGGTTGAATTGTGGTTGCCATAACCAATCTTGTTTTTAATTAAAATACGTAGAACGCTCAATAGTTTAACACAAAAGTCTTAAACGGATAATTTATGCCGGGAATAAATTTCTGATTTTGCCGAATCAAAAATTTATTGTAGTCTGAATTATAAATTCGACTAATGCAATTACAGATAGTTATACTACAAGTATCGGTCAAATTTCTATCAGACTAATAATATTATTGATTTTAAGAATACTCAGGAGATTTTACAAGAAAAATATGCCGCAGGAAAATATAAAACGCAAGGTTGTCATTTTAGGTTCGGGTCCGGCTGGTCTGACCGCCGCCATTTATGCTTCGAGGGCACAGCTTGAACCGCTCGTTATCGAAGGACCGCAGCCGGGCGGACAACTCACGATTACAACCGATGTTGAAAATTATCCGGGTTTTGCCGAAGGAATTATGGGACCGAAATTGATGGAAGAATTTCGCGGACAGGCGGAAAGATTCGGCACGGAATTTCTAAGCACCTGGATTGATTCGGTTGATCTGTCGGAAAGACCCTTTACGCTTTTCGGCAAGGCAAGCGAAGACAGCGAAGAAATTACGCACACGATCAAAACCGAAACCTTAATCATTGCAACCGGAGCATCGGCAAAATGGTTGGGAATTCCGGGCGAAGAACCCGTTCCCGAAGGTTTGGGCGGAAACGGCGTTTCGGCTTGTGCGACGTGCGACGGATTCTTTTTCCGTGATGTTCCGGTAACTGTTGTTGGCGGCGGCGATACTGCGATGGAAGAAGCTCAATTTTTAACCCGTTTTGCATCGAAAGTTTCGGTTATTCACCGACGCGATGAATTTCGTGCGTCGCAAATAATGATTGACCGCACCTTGGCGAATGAAAAGATCGAAGTCTTGTGGAACACGGAGGTCAAAGAAATTCTCGGCAATCAAAAAGACGGCGTAACGGGCGTAACGATTTATAATAATCAAACCGAAGAAACGAGCGAATTTCCGACCAAAGGAGTTTTTGTCGCCATCGGACACAAACCGAATACCGAACTTTTCAAAGACTGGCTGGAAATGGATGCTGTCGGCTACATCAAAACCGAAGGACATTCGACCAAAACAAATATCGCGGGAGTTTTTGCCAGCGGCGATGCTCAGGATTCTTATTATCGCCAAGCCGTTACGGCGGCGGGAACGGGCTGTATGGCGGCGATTGATGCGGAAAGATTTCTCGTCGAACACGAATCGGATGTCGAGGAAAAAAGAACGGCGACGAATTGGTGATAATAATGGAAAATGGATAGTGGATAATGGATAATTTGAAGAAATAAACAAATTATCCACTATTCATTTTCCGTTATCCGTTATCCGTTAACTTTGAGGTTTTGTAATTACTTCACCTTTTATCTTTTCAACATTTTGCGGAGTTTCAATAAGTTTATTCGGATCAAATCCCATTGTTTCGACTCGCCGCAGAATTCCCTGATAAATTGCCGTATCCAGTTTCGGTGTGCGGCTTAAAATCCACAGATAATCACCGTCGGGATCGCCGACAGCCGCATATTGATAATTTTTGTCCAGATCAATTATCCAGTAATCGCCCCAAACCTGCGGCAGCCACGAAAGCCAACCGGGTGCAAAACGAACTTCTAATTTGGCATTGGATTTTTCGTCCTTGATTTTAGCTTTGCCGACTGCTCTATCCGTTTCACCGTCTTTTTCCAGACATTCATTTATAACCGAAACTTCTTTTTTGTCTTTCAATTCATAAGTTGCGGTAACTTCGCCGACGCATTTTTTCTGAAATTTATTCGGATAACGGGCGATTTCAAACCATTTTCCGGCATATTTATTTAAGTCAACGTATTCAACCGTTTTAACCTGCATTTTTTTATCGTCGGTTTCGGCTTTTGAAACTCCGAAAACCGTTACGGTAAATAAAATAAATGTTAAAGTCGTTAATAAAATTTGTTTTGACATATTTTTTCCCTCTTTTTGCTTAAAACATTCGATTTGCTTTGATTGCAACTTTTGCAAAAAAGTTTGAAGTAATTTGCGTTTAGCAACTTTAAATTTCTATAATTTTACAAATATAACTTTTATAACTAACAAAATTTATGCCTATTTACGAATATAAATGTAAGGAATGCGAATCTCACTTTGAAAAGATTCAAAAATCAACGGACGAACCTTTAAAAGTTTGTCCGCAGTGCGGCGGCGAATTGGAAAAACAATGGTCGCTTTCGGGTTTTCAATTTAAGGGCGAAGGCTGGTATGTAACGGATTACGCCGCTAAAAAAGGCGATACGAAAGCCGAAAAAAGTGAAAGCACCGATTCAAAAACCGAAAAAAAAGAAAGTGCGGAAAAAAAATCCACAAGCGAATCAACCGAAGGAAGCGAATCTGCATCAAAGAAAACAAGCGATTCAAAAAAGGATTCGGGCAAAAAGGATTAAATTAAGTATGAAGTTTTCGGTTAAAAGTTTTCTGGTAAGTGCAGTTTGTTTATTGTTGGGAATTTCGGCGGTTTCCGCTCAATCGGGACACAGCAGCAGAAATACGGGCAATTTGGACGGCACGATTCTGAGCGTCGTGGCTTCCCGCACGGACGGCAAAACCGAACCGATCACTTCAGGTAACTTGTATTTATACGACAACGCCATCGAACAAAAAATCAAAAATTTCAGCTTCGATCCGTCGCCGTCCAGAATAGTTTTACTCGTTGATAATTCAAAAACCGTTCCCGCCGATCTCGCCGGTCTGCAAGCCGCCGCGATGGAATTTGCTTATGAGATATTTGACGGCGATCAACTTTTTGTCATCGCTTACGACGAAAAACCGGAGATCATACAGGAATGGACGGATAATGCGAAAAAGATGGAAGAATCCTTAAAAACCCTTCGCAAGGAAGGAAATCCGCACCTTTTTGATGCAATCAATGCCGCCGCCGGAGAAGTTTTGATTCCGCTGATGCCCGGAACGCGAAAAACTGCTATCGTCGTTATCGGCGACGGACTCGACCGCGGAAGCAGCACGCCTTTTGATAAAATGCTCGATGTTCTGCAAAACCAGAATATCACCGTTTATGCCCTGCAATTAAAAGACAGAACGGGCGGAGCATTTCGACGCTATCAGCCGAAAGCCGCCAAGGTTATCAAAGATTTGACGGAAGCCACGGGCGGAGTTGCGTTTCCTTTTGACGAAGCCAAAGAAGCCGCCAAATTTATCTGCGATGAACTACGCAAAAACCGCTATTTGCTTTCCTATTTTCCAACCAACACATCTTCTTACGATGCCCGCCGCGTTTTCATTGTCGCCGACGAAGGAATTAAGATTCGCACCAAAGCCGCTCAACCTCCGAACATCAAATAATATCAGGGTTTTCTCATAAAAACGTAACGCCATCCGTCCCGGTGGCAGTCGTGGCGTGCGTCCCGCCGCTGCTTCTTCAACATCGCACAGTTTAAATGTAAAAGTGTAAGAAACCGGGACGGTTTCTTGACAGCCAGCGGAACGCTGGCGTTACATCTTGGTAACTCTTTTGTTTTCAACAATTCATTTTTTATGAGAAAGCCCTAATCAAATAAACAAAAAACTTGATTAGTATGTTATTCTTATTATAATTATTTTTTAAGAAGCTGTTTGAAAACTCTGAATAATCGCTGAAAGCGATAAATTTGCTAGCGGCGGGTAGAGTGTAACGACACCCGCCGTAAATCGAAAATAAATTATCGCTCGCTGAAAGTGAGCCATTACACCTGCAATAAATGCGACACTTACAGCGTCGAAAGAACTTTCACTAACTTACGTCGGGTAAGCCATTGGCTTAACCCGACGCTAGCAAAAGTTTCGCTTTCAGCGAATAGAAATGAGTTTGAACATACTTCTAAGGTTCAATCTGCTGATAATTGATTGAAAGACTATTTTAAATAAAAACATCGAGGAAACATTGTAAAAAGTGAGCGATTCAAAAGACAACCCGAAAATTCCGCCGCCGGATGATTTTTCAAAAACGACCCCGAACATAAATATTTCTGCGGATGATGGTGATAATTCGTCAGGTTGGGAGAAAACACATATCGGACTGCCTTCCGAAGCACCGGCGGACGATTGGGGCAAAACTGTAATTAATTACGATGCTTCCTCTCCGGTCGAAAGCGAAAGCAAAGAAGATTTCAGCCAAACTCACTATTCGAACAACAGCCCGAAAGAACCCGATTGGGGAATGACGCAGGCTAATTTCAGTATCAATAACGATTTTGCACCGACTGACAAAAATGATTCCGGCTCCTCTGCGGACAATAATGATTTCGGCAGAAGTGAGGAGGAGAATTACGGAGCAACCGTTCCTTATTTTAAATTACCGGAAGTCGAACGAGCCAAATATCAAGACCTTCCTCCGATACCGACCGAAAGAGTTAAAACCGAAGCCGAAGAAAAAAAACAAGCAGGCGGAATTCCAATGTGGTTTTGGGTTTCGGCGGGGCTTATGACGATGTTTACCTTTGCCTTGATCGTGCTTGTCGGCGGATATTTCCTGTTTTTCGGAAACTCCGGCTTTACGCTCATTGTCCAAGGGGCTCAGCCTAACAGTCAGGTCTTGGTTGATAAAAATGTCTGGGGAGTTTCAAACGAAAATGGAGAGATCATACTAAAAAGTTTAAGAGCCGGAAACAGAGATATTATCGTCAGGAAAAAAGGTTACAAGGATTTTCAAAAACCGGTTGACGGATATGACGGAGAAACGGAAAAAATGATCGTTTCACAGGAAGCATCCGCCCCGCCGCCCGATGACTGCAAGGAAATAAGAAGCGGAGAGATCGCTAAAGCGGAAAAATGTGCAAATCAAGGATTGGACAATCTCGGCAATCCGCCCGATCTGGACGAACTGTTAAGAGCTTTAAACCTTTATTACATAAATTTTGACAGCGGAAAACACGACATTCCGGCGGAACGTATGCGGTTTCTGGAACGTGCTTCGACCTACATCAAGCAGCTGCCGTCAAGTGTTGTCATCGAGATCGGCGGACATACGGACAATGTCGGAAGCGATGCCAACAATCAGGCACTTTCCGAAAGACGTGCCAATTCGGTGAAAGCGGCTTTAATAAAATTCGGCGTAAATGAATCAATGCTGACGACAAAAGGCTATGGCGAAGCAAAACCGCGACCCGGAAATTCAAATTCAACGGACGACGAAAAATTCCAAAATCGCCGCATCGAATACACGGCAGTTAAGCGATAAGCAGTTAGCAGTTGGCATTAGGCAGTTGGTATTAAAAGGAGCGACAGATTTTTCATCTTGTCGCTCCTTATACAATTCTCGGTAAAAAGGTGTGTTAATAAATATCTAAACTGCTGATAATACGGACTTTTCTTTGCTGCTTACTGCACCTGCCTGCTGCAACTGCGTATTATTTCTCTCCATCCTGCCATCTTCTAAAGCACCAATCTCTTATCACCAGCTCGCCGCGTGATCTTTTCGCTGTCCAGATATTCAAGCAGCGGAATCGCGTATTTTCTTGAAACATCGGCAATATCCTTAAATTCGGCAACTCCGATCAGACGGTTTTCAGTTTGCGTTTCGGCATAATTTTTAACCTTTTCGATTAAATCATTTATCGCATTTTTGGTGAAATAAAAATCTTCCGTAATCTTTATAATTTCAGATGAATTTATAAGTAACTGAAAAACTTTTCGGGCATTCTGGGTTGAGATTTTTGTAGATTTTATTGCCTCATTCAAAGCACTTTCGAGCGTCGGAACTTGCAGATTTGCGTCGGCGTAAATTTTTATAAGGTTTTGCCTTACGCTTTCCTCATCCGCCGATAGTTGCTGATTGTGCGAACCCGCTTTGACAATATCTTTTTCAACGATGATTTTTTTCTCGTTTGCCAAGTATTCAAGCACGCTTTTGAAAATTTCAAGCGGGATATGAGCGGAGGTTTTTTCCCGCAGAGTTTCCCGTAAAATCCCACGCGAAAGCGGTTCGCGTTTGTGATGATCTTCGATTTCGTTTAGAACTTTCTGCTGCAAATTATCAAACGGAGTTCTCGCCGTATAAAAATTGTCGGCTTTGATGACCGCCTTTTTCCCGATATTTTCCGTCAAAGCATTTTGCAAAATTTCGCTTCGCCAACCCGTTCTTGCCTGCAAGTCCGCAAAACTCAAACCTTTTTCCAAAGCCGTTTCAAGAAAAAGTTTGACCCGTTTCGGTTTATCATTTTCCGCTTCCGCTTGGGTCAAATCCTGCAAAAATCTGCGGATGTTTTCCAAATCCTTTCGCTTGTGTTTAACGGCGTGAGCATCAATAATTTTCCCGCCCGCAATCGTCATTTGCGGTGAATACTGCCGCAGAATAAATCTTTCGGAAGGAATAGCGACGACGGGAATTTCCAAACGAATTTGAACAAAACCCTTGCCGCCCTGTTTGATTTCACGCTCATCATTTAAAACCGCAATTCTCGCCAGTGCTTCAACCGTTCCGATGTGAACGCGGACTCTCTGCCGCGATTTCAGACTTCGTTTTGCATCCCGTAAAACTTCAATTTCCGCATCAAAATTTTGTGTCGGAATTAAAACATTCGGCTCGGTCAAAACATCGCCGCGTTCGATCTCGTCGTGATTTACTCCGCCGAGATTTACCGCGGTTCGCTGTCCCGCACAGGCTTTTTCGACATCCTTGCCGTGCGTCTGAACTCCGCGAACACGCACTTTTTTGTTTATCGGCAAAAGTTCCATTTCGCTTCCCTTTTCCATTTCGCCCGTCGCCAAAGTTCCCGTTACAACCGCCCCGAAACCTTTGACGGAAAATGTCCGGTCAATCGGCAAACGCGAAATAATCTCGTTCTTCCGTGCGGGAATTTGCTTTGCCGTTTCCGACAAAATTTTTTTAAATTCATCAATTCCTTCGCCTGTCTTCGCCGAAACCGCTAAAACCGGAGCATTTTCCAAAAACGAATTTTCAACCAGTTCGGCAACATCCAACTTGACGAGTTCAAGAAATTCCTCATCAACCAGATCGCTTTTTGACAAAACAACTAACCCGTGCTTGATTTCAAGCAGACGGCAAATCTCAAAATGCTCACGAGTCTGCGGCATCACACCTTCATCCGCCGCCACGACCAACGCCACAACATCAATCCCGCTTGCTCCCGCCAGCATATTTTTAACAAATTTTTCGTGTCCCGGAACATCCACAAACCCGATCCGCACATCGCCCAGATCAAGTTCGGCAAATCCGAGATCAATCGTTATCCCGCGTTTTTTCTCCTCCGGCAGACGATCCGCGTTAACTCCCGTAAGTGCTTTTACAAGTGCGGTTTTCCCGTGGTCTATATGTCCGGCTGTGCCGACGATTATATCCATAAAAAGAATCTCCAAGTTTTATATTAACGTCACTTCGAGATAAGAAAAAACTTCTAAAATCTTGTTATTCTTACCTTTCGTGTTTCTTTGCTATAACATTTGCGTTCTTTGCGGTAAAAAAAATAAGAATTAACCGCAAAGAACGCAAAGGTTATCGCAAAGGTCGCTAAGATTCATTGAAAATCAATTACGTCTTTATTATTCAATAACTTTTATCTCGAA
>JBGTKR010000008.1:0-11532 GCA_041744535.1 Pyrinomonadaceae bacterium | reverse complement strand
ACCGGATAAAGCCATTGAAGATGGCGACATATAAAATGTATGTCGTGGTTTTCAACCACTTTAGATATTGTTTGAAACTGTCCCCACGATTTACATCGCGGGCTACAGATATACCGCCGTTTTCAACGGCTAAATCCAATGTTTTCATAATGGGTAAGGTTATTAAATCTTCATTCCTTAGCTTGAAAAACTTTGCTGACTTTGCGGCTTTGCGGGAGATTTCTTTTAGTAAAGTATTTACTTTTTTCTATATAAAGCGTTATAATGTCCAAAGTGTGCCGAATTACTTTTCGGCACAAAATTCCGCTAAATTTTGATTACTTCAAAAATCTTTCAGAATCAATCCTTCCTACTCTCCGAAAATGAGGACTAAAATGCGTAAAACTGAAATTCGTCTTGATCTGCTGATTGCAATCGGTTTGATTATTTTTATCATAAAATTCTTTGCCGGATGCGGAACGAATACTCAAACCGAAGTAGAAACATCTGCCGAAAAAACATCTGCCGAAAAAAACGTCGAAACCGATGCCGCCAAAATCGAAATGGCAAGAACGGGAGCAAAGATCGAGATCAGTAAAAATTCTCCCGCCGATACGGTGCTGACCTTTTATTCGCGTCTGCGTGAAAATAAATTCCGCGATGCGATCAAATTAACAAACTTACGTCCCGCCATCGAAGGTTTGAGCGATTCGGATATGAAGGATTTGGGCGTTGATTTCGGATTTTTGGCACAGAAGATTCCGGCGAAAATTCCGATCAACGGCGAGATCGTTACGGGAAAAAAAGCCACGGTTACAATCGAATTACCCGATAATGAAACGGATAAAGTTGCTCTGCAAAAAATAGACCTGCGTGAGGAAAACGGGAATTGGGTAATTTTAACGGTTGACGAAACGGCGGAAAAGGAGGTTAAAAGGGAAGGCAAAAATTATTTTTTCGCACTTCGGATGGACGTTCATCACAAAGAGGCAAAGGCGATGCTTGACAGAATTGGCAAGGCTCAGATGATCTATTCGATGCAGAACGGCGGGAAATTCGGTAATCTGCAATCGCTGATAAACAAAGGTTTTGTTCCGCAGGATGCAGTAAATTCGGTAACGACAGGTTATAATTACGATGTTAAACTCGCGGAAAGCCAAACCCGATATACCGCCACGGCAACGCCCGAAGTTTACGGAAAAACAGGCAAACTTTCATTTGCATTAAAAATCACATCCGACAAACAGCCCGAACTCGTCAGCCGCGATATTCGCGGAAAATCTTTTTAGGGTAATGTCCTATTAATTTGTTGCCGGCAAATGATGAAGTTTCTTACTTTGCGTTCTTTGCATCTTCGCGGGAGAAAAATGTTTCCCGCAAAGCCCGCAAAGCCCGCTAAGTTCGCCAAGAAGAAAAAGCAACACAAATTAGGACACCACTCTTTTTAGAATTTTGTAGACAGATAGCGGCAAAGGGTTTAATCTTTAGATAGCGGTTGTATTTTTCGGAAAAAAACCATATAATGCACCAACACCTTGAAACATTTTACAACGACATATATAAATGATTCGCAATTTAATTTCAAAATTCACCAAGTCTGTGAACGAGCGTGTGGTTGCACGCCGCCATGAATATCATTTTCCGATAAAAATTTCATTTGAACCGATTCGAAACACGGGAAATCTGCAAAAGTCCGTAAATGAACTTTTTATCAGAGGCGAAACAAAAGACCTGAGCCAGAGCGGAATTGCTTTTATCGTTTCTGCAATTCGCCTTCGTGAGCATTATCTGGTTGGCGAAGGGCATAAACTAAATGCCGAATTGGATCTGCCGAACGGTAACGTAAAAATGCAGATTATCGGTCAGAGATACGAACAAACCGGACAGCATATCTCGACAACTCAATATCTGATCGGAGCAAAAATTCTGGAAATGTCCGCTGCCGATCAGGAGGCTTATAATGAATTTTTGAAAATAAAAACTCCCAACGCAGGCTTGCTCAAATTTGTCGAAAGATAAGTAATCAATGGATAATTGAAAACGGATAATGTGAGGAGTCGCATTTATAGGTTAAAAAAATCTTAAAAAGAAAGCGTTTGGAATTTGAAATTCCGACGCTTTTTTCTTTTGCGTCAAAAAGTGTTTTAATTTTTATTATGAAGAAAAAAATCGGAATCGGAATAATCGGAACGGGATTTGCCCGCAAAACGCAGATTCCCGCATTCAAAAATTTGCCTGAAGCGGAAGTTGTTTCCGTGGCGAGCGGAAGTCTGGAAAATGCTGAAAAAACAGCGAAGGAATTTGAGATAAAACATTGGACGGACGATTGGAAGGAAACGGTTGAACGCGGCGATGTTGATCTGGTCTGCATCACGACTCCGCCGAATCTGCACAAGGAGATGACGCTTTTGGCACTCGAACACGAAAAACATATTTTGTGCGAAAAGCCTTTTGCAATGAACGTCGCCGAAGCCGAAAAGATGGTTGAAATGGCGAAGGAAAAGAATGTTCTGACATTAATTGACCACGAACTGCGTTTTTTAAACGGCAGACAAAAAGCCTTTGAAATGATTCGTCGGGGTGAGATCGGCAAAATCATCCACGCCAAACAAACATTCCGCAATTCTTCACGCGGAACGTCCGATGTTAAGTGGAATTGGTGGTCTGACAAAGATACGGGCGGCGGAACTCTGGGAGCAATCGGTTCGCACGTAATTGATACTTTTCAGTGGTTTTTGGACACGAAAATTACCGATATTTTTTGTCTTTTAAAGACGAATGTAAAACAACGCACCGATAAAAACGGAGTCGAAAGGGAAGTTACAAGCGATGACGAAGTAAATATGATCTTAAAATTTGCCGATTCCGAATTGACCGAAAACGCCGGCGGGACGGCTTCGCTCTCGATGGTCGAAGCCGGCGAATACGATTATAATGTCAAAATTTTCGGGACGGAAGGTTCGATCATCATTGGCGAACAGGGCGAAGTCCGCTATGCAAAAATGGGCGATAAAAAATGGAAAGAAATCGAAGTGGACTTAGGCGACGCACCGCCAAACGTCCAGCCGAGCGGGTGGTCACGCGGATTTATGAGCTTTGCCGGGGAAATAGTTTCGGCAATAAAGGAAGATAAAACCGAAATCAAACACGCCGCAACTTTTCAAGAAGGTTTGAAAATTCAAAAAGTTTTAGATTCCGCGAGAGAATCCGATGAAAAAGGATGTTTTGTGAAACTGTGAAAATTTATCAATACCGGAATCAAATTTTCGATCTTTTCGGGTGTAAAATAATCACGGTTTTTATTATGTAATCTACTGCTTTGCTCTATATTTACCGCAAGGAGTTGCCGTTTTTTGAAAATAATTTTCGGCTCGGGTTAATAATTTTTGTAGCAGCACTTTTTATAATTGTAAAGATCGGCTTGAAATTAACGACGGCAAAAAAGTCTGAGAAAAATTTGGAAGAAGATCAAAATACTTTGGTCGAACAGATCGAAAATTAAAAAATGTGCGTAATTTATCCGCCGTTTCAAAAGCACCCGAATATCCGTAAAATTAATCACCGGACTATTTTGGAACGGGAATTGATAAGCTGATAAATTGGCAGATGCAAGCATTTCCGGTCATCCGCCTTCATCAATAACATCCGCCCAAACTTCTTCGCCTTCTTCTACTTCTTCATAGATCGAGTCAATAAATTCGTCCCGTTCGGCAACCTGCATTTCAGCGGCGTGAAGCCGTTTATCGAGATATTTACAGCGGGTTTCAAGTTCACGGATACGTTTTTTCTTGTCTTTGTCGAGTCTTTCCAGATACATCATATAAAAAAATTGCAGACCTGCGACACCAGCCAGCGAAAGCGAAAGACAAATTAAAACATACATCATCATAGCTAAAAAACTTCGTAAAAAATTTTCGGCATAAATTTATTTTATAAAAAGATTATACTCCTGCCATCCGAACATTGAAAGAAAAATTTGCAGTTTGTAGAAAAAGTTTGGAATTTAAAGGTAAAAAAGAACATAATGACAGGTAAAGTGAAAATGTTGCTCTATTAAATATTTATTTCAGTCTGAGAAATTAAAAAAGTAATGAATACCGAAAATTTACAACTTGTTTACACTCTTTTGTGTGATGATGTGCGGCTTGAAATGGGAAATAAAGTTTCTCTGATGGGCGTTTTTCAAAATATAATGGTCGAAAAATTACCCGTTTCTTTAATAAAATTTGCCGTCGTAAATCACTGGCGGGGCGAGGGAAATCATCAGACGGAAGTTCGGATTTTATCGCCCGACAGAACAAATCTCGTCGTTACATCGCAAATGACTCCGATTGAATTAGCTCCCGGCGGATTTACCGATAATGTAAGTTTTTTTGTCAACGTAGTTTTCCCGACGGCGGGAACTTACTGGGTGCAGACGCTTGCCAATACACAGGTTTTAGAAGAATTTCCGTTGATCGTAACAGATACGGAAGCCGTCGCCGGGGAAAATTTTGCGGAAGAAATTTCTGAAACGATTAATTAGCAATCAGCAATCAGCAATCAGCAATCAGCAATCAGCAATTAGTGGTCAGTCAATAATTTTTCTAAAAGCTGAAAGCTGACCGCTGACTGCTATTTCTTCGACAAATCCAGAGTTATTGCGGTTCGATAGATCGCCGCTTCGTTTACTTCGATCTCTTTGGTTGCAGATTTATCTTTGACCGAAGCCGTAATCCGATATTTTGTCGGTCTTTCCTTGAAACGGAAAACAATATCACCATCGCGGCTTGAATAACCGGAGCCGACCTTTTTTGTTTTTCCGTCCGAATAAATTTCTTCTATTTCAACTTTTGCACCGTATAAACTAATACCGTTTTGATTAAAAACACTGGCTTCGACGATAATCAGCGTTCCCTGATCTATTGATAAGATCAGACGGTCTTTGAGATTATTGGTTTTTTTGCTGCGGATTTCGACATTGTATAAAATGCCGGAACTGAAACCCTTTTTTTCAAAAACAAGATTATATCTGCCCGGAGCAATACCGCTTAGCTTAAATTCTCCTTTGGAATCTGAGGTGGTTGACTTCAAATCATCGCCGTCTGAACGGACGGTTATTGTTGCACCGGCAATTTTATCGCCGTCTTGAGTGCGGACTTTTCCCTTAACGCTTCCGGTTTCCTGTGCGACTGCAAACGCACCAAACACTACGGAGAAAAGCAAAACAAGACTGAATTTTTGTAAAACTTTCATACTTAAAGTTAGGCTTTTTGTGATTCGGCTTTTATTTCTTCACGAAATTGATTCGCTACATCATTGATGATGTCATCCAGCTTTCGAGTTGGCTCAAAACCGATATATTTTTGTGCCTTTTCGATGCTCGGCACACGCCTCTGCATATCTTCAAAGCCTTCACCGTAGGCTTCCTCATACGAAATATACTCGATCCCGCTCGAACTTCCAGTCATTTCGATAGCTTTTTCCGCCAAACCGTTTATGGAAATTTCTTCCGGGTTTCCGATATTAAAAACCTTGCCGAAACATTCGGGAGTTTCAAGCAATTTGGTCAAACCTTCGACCACATCCAGAACGTGACCGAAACAACGCGACTGTTTGCCGTCGCCGTGAACCATCAGAGATTCGTTGTTAATTGCCGCTTTGATAAAATTCGGCACGACCATTCCGTATTGTCCGGTTTGCCTCGGTCCGACCGTATTAAAAAGACGAACAACGACAACCGGCAGACGGGTTTCCTTCCAATGTGCCAACGCCAGAAATTCGTCCAGCGTTTTGGCACAGGCATAAGCCCAGCGGTGTTTGTCAGTCGAACCCGTTAAAAGATCGTCATCTTCTTTAAACGGAGGGGAAATTCCTTTGCCGTAAACTTCCGAAGTGCTTGGAATCAAAACCCGTTTGCGGTAACGCGAACAAAATGCCAGCACGACATCAGTTCCGCGAAAGATCGTTTCAATCGTTTTGACGGGATGTTCCATAATCAGCCGCACACCGACGGCACTCGCCATATGATAAACCCGGTCGGTTTCGCGGATCAATTCTTCCATCAATGTTTCATTTAAAACCGTATCAATTATCAAATGAAAATTTTCGTGTCCTTCGAGATGTTCGATATTTGAATAACGCCCCGTCGAAAGGTCGTCAATCACCGTAACTTCGTGTCCTTCTGCAATAAGTTTGTCGGCAAGATGGCTTCCGACAAAACCCGCTCCGCCCGTAATTAGTGTTTTCATAATAAATTATTTGTTCTCGAGATTTTCTATTCGGTTTAACTGCGATTGCGAGGCTTCTTTTAAATTGGTCGTAGATTCCCTCAATTCGATAATTGATTCTTTTAATTTGGCAATATCAGTTTCATTTTTCAATTGAGCGTCAATTACGGCATTCATTTTGAATTCAAAATCCTTTCGGGACTGCTCACGTTCCTGACGCTCTTTGTTTAATGCTTCAAAATAATCTTCCAGCCTCTCATCGTGATTAACGATTAAAGTTTTCATAACTGAAATTGCTTCTTCAACTCTATCTACTCTTTGTTCAATACTCATAATTTTCTGCCCCGATTATTTACCAAAAAGCATTTTCCTACTTTTCAAGCCTTTCTGCAAAATACGCAACGGTTTTCTTTAAACCTTCTTCGAGCGAAACGGTCGGCGACCAATCGAGTAAATTTTTCGCCCTTTCGATATTCGGCTGACGCTGTTTCGGATCGTCCTGCGGCAGAGCCAGGTGTTTTATATTTATTTTTTTCCCGGCGGCTTCGGCAACTTTTTCGGCTAATTCATTCATTGTAAATTCACCGGGATTTCCCAAATTCACGGGCAGATGGACATCATCCGCATATGCATTCATTAAGCGAATAATGCCTTCAACCAGATCATCAACATAGCAAAATGAACGGGTTTGCTCGCCGTTGCCGTAAACCGTCAAATCTTCACCATTCAATGCCTGAACGATAAAATTTGAAACCACACGCCCGTCATTTTCCATCATACGTTTGCCGTATGTGTTAAAAATTCGGGCGATTCGTATATCAACATTATTTTGACGGTGATAATCCATAAACAAAGTTTCCGCGACACGCTTTCCTTCGTCGTAACAGCTGCGAATTCCAATGCAATTCACATTGCCGAAATAATCTTCCGTCTGCGGATGAATTTCGGGATCACCGTAAACTTCCGATGTCGAAGCCTGCAAAATCCGTGCGTTGACACGCTTTGCCATTCCGAGCATATTGATCGCACCCATTACACTGGTTTTGACGGTTTTAACCGGATTATATTGATAATGAATCGGTGAAGCGGGACAGGCGAGATTATAAATCTGGTCAACTTCGAGAAAGATCGGCAAAGTAACGTCGTGCCGAATCAATTCAAAACGATAATTATCAAGCAGATGAGTGATATTTCCCTTTCTGCCCGTAAAATAATTGTCCAGACAAATAACATCGTGTTGTTCATCCAACAATCTTTCGCAAAGATGCGAGCCGATAAAGCCCGCACCGCCTGTTATAAGTATTCGCATAATTTTTTATCACAGAAACACAGAAACACAGAGGTTTTAAAGGATTTCTTAAATTCTTTACTTTCTGACTTTTCCCGTTTCTTTGTTTTTCTATCTCTCTGTGCCTCTGTGTTTCTGTGGTGGAATTTCTTATTTTAGATTTTTCTCAAACAATTCCAAAATTCGCTCATATTCGTCTTCCCAACTCGAAGGGCGTTGGAATGAATGTCTTTCGACGGGATAAATCATCAGATCGAAATATTCCGTTTTATCAAGACGAATCAATTGTTCGACCAATTGAATCGAATCCTGTGCGTGAACATTGTCGTCTAAAAGCCCGTGCAGAATCAAAAGCGGTTTGCGTAAATCCTTTGCATAACTGATCGGCGACGAGCGTTTGTATGCTTCCGCGTTTTTCTTCGGGTCGCCGAGACGCTGCGAAGTGTAAAAAGGATTTGCCGCATAATAATTTTTCCAATCCATCACCGGACGCAATGCCGCCGCCGCCGCAATTTTATCGGGTGAACGCATCACCAGCATCGCCGCCATAAATCCGCCGTAACTTCCGCCGTAAACGCCGATTTTATTGACATCAACATTGTATTCCTTAACCATAAAATCAATCGAATCAATGTGATCTTCATAATCCTTCCCGCCTAAGAAGTCAGAAACATCCGTCCGCCAATCCCGTCCGTAACCCGCCGAACCGCGATAATCTATGTCCAATACAACATAACCCTTCTGCGTCAACAATTGGTTAAACATAAACTCCCGATAATAATTGTTCCAGCCATTTATCACATTCTGCAAATAACCCGCCCCGTGAACAAAAATCACCATCGGAGATTTTTTCGATTTATCAAAATTGGCGGGGAAATATATTTTTGCAGGAATTTTTTTGTTATCTCTCGAATTTATCTCAACAAATTTCGGCTCGTTCCATTTTCGTTTTAGAAATGGTTCTGGAGTTGTGTTTGTTATTTTAGTTACTTTACGTTTTAACTCGCCATTTTTATCTTTAGTAGCTAGCAATAAATATAATTCACTAGGTGATTTCCATGTCGAGTTGCTAAAAAGCAAAGCATTATTTTTATTTTGAGGATTAGTTTTTATTCCTTCTATATTTAGTTCATTAAAATTTAGTTCAACAATATTGCTTTTAGGACTAATTAAAATTGCTGAAAAAGTCCTTTCGGAAGTATTGATTTTAGTTGAGGAAAACAAAATAATATTTTGCGATTCCCATTTCGCCCAATCAACTTCCCAATTTCCTTTTGTCAATGGCTTGATTTCCGCATTAGATTTTCCATTAGCAAATTTTGCTCTATCAAAACTCACCAAATAAAGATGATTAAAACCGTCTTTTTCCGAACTAAAGAAAAATCGGTCGGCATTTTTCGGATTTGCTTCGAGAATGCTTGCGGGGCTTCCGATCCATTTTTCGTCAGTTTCTTCGTGGACGAGAAATGCGTTTGCTTTGTTGTCCTTATTAAAAGTTGCAACAAAAATCTGTCGCCGCTTATGGGTTTTATCAACACGATTTATCAAAAGCGTTTTGTTGTCGGCAAGCCATTCCATCCCGCCGATATACGCTTCGCCTTCCTGTTTCGGCAACTCGACTTCGATCGATTTCTCGAAACTTCCATCCGTCATTGCGACATAAACCGTCGGCTTCGTCCAACCTCTGCGAATCGTCGGAGCGGATGTATAAAGCGGCAGATAATTCGGCACAAAAAGCGGTTTTTGATTCGAGCCGTCCGAAGTAATATAAGCGATCATCTCGCCGTTTTTGCTGTGCGTATCGCCGAAAACCGAAATGTTTTTACTCGAATTCGCTTCCTTTGAAATCTGCGTTAATGTTCCGTTTTTCGTATCAATCGAAAATAAATTCCCACTCTGCTGAAATAAAATCCGGTCATTATCAAGAAACTCCGCCGAAAACTCAAATGATTCGGTTTTTGTGATGCGTTTCGGTTTTGTTTCACCGATCTTTAAAACATAAATATCACCATTCTGCGTAAACAAAATCTTTTCCGAGTTCGGCGACCAACGCAGATTTCCCAAACCGTTTCGTTGCGATTTTACAAAATCATCATTGACAACAACGCCATATTCAAGCGGATCGTCCTTTTCCTTTTCGTCCTTTTTCGTTATCAAATCCTTCGGCGACAAAATCTTTTTATTATCACCGCCCGAAGTCGAAACAAGATAAAGATCACTTGGGCTTTTGCCTTCGGCATTCCACAAATAAATAACATATTTGCCATCCGGCGAAAGCCGCTCACCCTCAACCCGCATTCCCGCAATCGAAGGCTCTTTCATTATTTCCTTAACCGTTAAATTTTGAGCGGAAATGCTCAAGGAAAATAAAAAAGTAAAAAGTAAAAAGTAAAAAGTAAAAAGTTTTTGTTTGTTTTTCATAGGGTTATTCATCTTCGCTCAAACCTTCTTTTATTGCTTCGAGTTCGGGTAATATAAGTAAATCTTTCGGGCGACCTGCGGCAAGTTTGGCTTTTATCAAGCCGTCAATTGACAAAATATGGACACCAAATCCATACAAATGAAAAGTATCTGAATGATCTAAGACTTCCTGAAAACTACCAATTCCAGCAACTTCTTTAAGCAGATCAATATTACCTATTTGAGTTTCAAGTTTGATGTTCGGTTCATTTTTAAGGAGTGATTTTTGAAATATAGTTGAACTATCATTTGAAAAATCTCTCAGTCGGGGATTAAACGGTAAAAGAGATTTAACTATTCGATTAAGGTTTTCGTCAGTTCCCGAATAACAAAATTCTAATTTATCAGCTATCGTTTTCCAACCGTGAACAAAAGCTACTAATTCACCAACTATTACATATTCTACATTTTCATCTGAAAGTGATTTGAGAACAACTTTAATTTTATTTGCTTCCTTTGAAATGTGTCGGTTTGATTTTATTTCATTAGCAAATTGCTCAAATGCTTCAACCGAATTTTGCATTTCAGTCAGTCTTTCTTCAGGACTCAATCGTAAATTCCGAATTAGCAAAGTTAAATCAATACCAAATTCTTTCGCGGCGGCAGCTTTGCTTCCGGGCTTTGGATTTAACAATATTTCTTCGATTGATCTTTTCATAAAATCATTTTAATAAGTTTCCAAACTATTTGCACGTTTTGCCTTTTTCTCGACTTCGTTTAATTTCTGCCCTTCGTAGATCGCACTTTCCCACGCTCCATACATTACGTTTGGAATAACGATGAATTTTGTTCCCCACAAATTTTTTGCTTTTTCGACTTCGGCGAATCTTTCTTTGGTGGATTTTCCTTCAAAAACGATTGACATATCGTTTAAGTTGTCGCCGATGAACATTAAGATTCGATGAGTTTCGGCGACTTTTTGGCGACGCGGTTCTTTGCTTCCGACATCGGTTATGAGCAATACATTTTCAGGTTTTGCATCGGGAAAACCGTTTTGTTTTAAGCCTTCAATCGTAATTTGTTTAAATGAATCGGGAACATTTGAAACGTAGAAAATATCAACGCCTTTGCTCTTGGCATAATTCAGGAATTCAACCGATCCGGGAACGGCTTTTATTTTGCCTGTCTTTTTCCATTCAAAGAAATCTTCGATTAAAAAGGGTTTGTTTTCTTTGGCGACTTTTGCCTGATACGGTGAATTGTCCAAAACCGTTTCATCTACATCAACAACAATCGCACGCGGTTTTTTGCGTTCCGGTTTCGGCAGTTTTTTACTGTTCTTTTTGTCCGCATCGAGCTGCATTTTCGCCAGATTATATGCTTGAAAAGTCAATGCCCGATATTCCGCCGCTTTTTGATGAAACAGGATCGCACCGATTTGATATTCATTATCAGCCGTCTGCGGTGCGGGTTGTTGTGCGTTTAAATCATTTGCTGATAAAGCAAAACTCAACGCGAATAAACTCAAAAAACCGACCAAATAATTTTTCTTCTTCATTTCTAATTTCTCCAATTAATTAAAGCTGACAGCTGATGGCTGAGGGCTGAAAGCTATTTAATTTCCTCAATTTCAAAACTCAAATCTTCCCGCACACA
>JBGTKR010000007.1:0-3672 GCA_041744535.1 Pyrinomonadaceae bacterium | reverse complement strand
AAATAGGTTAAATTGCAATATCGGTATTATCCGTTATCCGTTATCCGTTATCCGTTATCCCGTCGGTATGGTTTCGGCAGTTATTTTAGTTTTATTAATTTTCGGATTTTCCGTCAAAGCACAGGAAAATGCGAAATCGGAAAGTAATACGAATCAAACCGCATCTTCGCCGATTCCAACGCCGACGGCTGTTCCGACTCCGATTCCTGTTTCCGATGTGATCACCGAAGCCGAAGCAACGGCGAAAAAATTAGAGAAAATTCAGAACGACACAAAAAAAAGCCCGGGCATTTCGGTGATCGAGGAGGATTTGCCGAAACTTAAAGAAGAACTCGATTCGAGAATTTCCGAAACGACAAACCTGCTGGCGGCAAGACCTTCGCTTGAAACGCTTCGAGTCGTCGAACAGGATTGGAAGGGACTCGCAAAAAATATTCCCGTCTGGAAGGACGACCTGAAAACGCAGATCACGGCTTTGGATAATTATCTGAAGGAGTTACAGAATCTCAGGCAATTGTGGGAAAACACCTTAAGATCACTTGACAGATCGGCGGAAAAAAATGAACTCGGGCAAAACGGCAATACAAACATTCGGACGGAAAAACCGGCTCAAACCGCCGCGAAAATTCCCGTCGAGATTCTGCAAAAAATAAACCGGATATTTTCATCAATTCAAAAAACCGAAAAGCAGATAGAAACTCAACGCGGACAACTTCTGACCCTGCAAACCCGCGTCAGCAAAGAGGAAACGAGAATAAATGAAACACTTGCCTTGATCGCGGAAGTTCGTCGGGAAGCTCTCACACATCTGTTTGTAAAAGACAGTCCGGCGATCTGGAACGCCCGCCGTAGCACGGATTCGGTCGGCGGAATATTTACGGAAGCGGGAGATTCCTACGCGACGCAGATCAATGCTTTGAGCGAATATGCCGGGCGGCGAAGTGAAGGATTTATTATTCACGGACTGATATTTTTGTTGTTTGCCGGAGTTCTTCTTTGGGCAAGGAAGCGTCTGCAGCCGATAATCGAGAAAGAACCGGAACTCAAAACCGCATTTTCCGCCTTTAGAATGCCTTTTATCGGAGCTTTGATCCTTTCAATAATGTTAAGCAGTTGGGTTTATCCGCAAGCTCCGCGTATGCTTTCCGCGATACTCGGAGCGGCGGCTTTGATTCCCGGAATCATTTATCTACGCCGCATTTTGGAGCGACCTCTGTTTCCCGTTCTCAACGCTCTGGTGATCTTTTATTTTATAGATCAGGTGCGGCAGATAACCGCTACTTTGCCTTTGCTTTCGCGTGTTTTGTTTATCGCGGAAATGCTCGGAGCAATAATTTTTCTGGTTTGGTTTCTGCGTTCAAAAAAACTTTCGAGCAAGATCGCGGTCAAGCATCAACGCATTTTTATAATTGTTAAAAAAGCGATTCCGTATCTTTTGGGCTTGTTTACAATCGCTCTGATCGCCAATCTGCTCGGTTATGTGAGTCTTTCAAATGTGATCGGCAACAGCGTTCTGGGAAGTTCGTATATTGCCCTGATTATTTACGCTACGGTTCAGATAATTAAAAGCCTGCTCGTTTTTGCGTTTCGGGTACGACCGCTTTCCGAACTCGGAATGGTCAAAAATTATCCCGATCTGCTTGAAAGGAAAATTTTCAAACTTCTGAAATGGCTGGCGATCATTTTTTGGGCGATTCTGACGCTGAATTTATTGTCCGTCAGCCAAACTCTTTATAATTATCTCAAAGAATGGCTGACCGCCGAACTGGTCGTCGGTTCGATTGCAATTTCTCTGAGCGACATCATTATTTTTGCATTTACGGTCTGGCTGGCATTTGCACTTTCGCGGGTTATACGTTTTGTTTTGCAGGAAGATGTCTATCCGCGGATCAATTTAGCGGGCGGAATTCCTTATGCGATCTCGACGGTTCTGCATTACATTATTTTGGTTGCCGGTTTTGTGCTGGCGATTGCGGCTCTCGGTATTGACCTGACAAAATTTACGATCCTCGCCGGTGCATTCGGTGTCGGTTTGGGATTCGGCTTGCAGAATATCGTCAATAATTTCGTATCGGGTTTGATCCTGCTTTTTGAACGTCCCGTCAAGGTCAATGATGTCGTGCAGATCGGCACGCATCAGGGTGATCTCAAACGAATCGGTTTGCGGGCAAGCGTTCTGCGGACTCTGGACGGTGCGGAGGTTATCGTGCCGAACGGTCAATTGATCTCCGAAGAGGTTACGAACTGGACTTTTTCCGATCAGCAGAGAAGATTGGAAGTAAATGTCGGTGTCGCCTACGGAAATAAACCGCGTGAAATAATGGAACTTTTAACCTCAGTCGGTTTGGACAATGAGGATATTCTCGATGATCCGCCGCCGCGAACGATCTTTGTCGGTTTCGGCGATAATTCGCTCGATTTTCAACTTCGGGCGTGGACCGACAGCGACAGATGGGTTGTCATCAAAAGCGATCTGACACTCGGCATTCACGAGGTTTTAGAAGAAGCCGGAATCGAAATTCCATTCCCGCAGAGAGATCTGCATCTGCGAAGCATTGATAAAAATGTAATTGAAAAAAACGGATAATGGAAAATGGATAATGGAAAATGGATAACGGATAATGTGAAATACTCTTTCTTAATTACCCATTATCCGTTATCCGTTATCCATTATCCATTAAATTGCGGCGGTTCTTCGGAATCCTGATCTTCCATATCTTCCTTTTGTTCTTCGGCACTCAAAATTTCGCCGTTGTCGGCATCAACCTGGACTTCAAAGGTTTTTCCTTCCTTGTTTTTAATTATAAACACAAAGGAAATGACACTTTCATCTTCATTTTCTATCGTATATTCATCCTCGATCTTGCCTTCGACCTTTTTCAGAGCGATCTTTCTGGCTTGTTCGATTGTGATTTTTGCTGATTTTGCAGCATTGACATTATTGACTTGTTTAACATTTTTACCAAAAACCACACCTGTTGAAACGAGTAATATTAGAAGCCCTAAGGCTGTCAAAACATTTTTTTTCATTATAAAACCTCTTTTTCCGACATCTGATGTCTTTATTTTATTTCCCGTTATCTTTCGGGCAAGATATGATATTACAATTTGAAGAATTTAACTACAAAAAAACGAAAAGTTTTGGTCGTTTTTGTAAGATGAATAATATGCAGGCATTAAGATTTGAAGAAAATAAATTGAGTTTAAGAGAAATCGAAAAACCGCATCGGGAAGATGAAGCGTTGATTCGGGTTATAAAATCGGGAATTTGCAGCACCGATCTGGAAATCATTCAGGGTTATGCGGGATTTGAAGGAACTATCGGACACGAATTTGTCGGCGTTGTCGAAGCAGCGGCAGATTCGCCCGGACTTGTCGGCAAAAGAGTTGTCGGCGAAATAAACGCGGGCTGCGGCGTTTGCGAAAGATGTAAAAAAGGCGATTCGAGGCATTGCCAAACGAGGACGGTTTTGGGAATTATCGAACGCGACGGTTGCCACGCCGAATTTTTGAACTTGCCGACGCGAAATATTTTGGAAGTTCCCGATGAAGTTTCGGATGAACAAGCCGTTTTTACCGAACCTCTTGCCGCCGCATACGGCATTACCGAACAGGTTGAAATTCTGCCGGAAACAAAAGTTGCCGTGATCGGCGACGGCAAGCTCGGAATTT
>JBGTKR010000006.1:0-21351 GCA_041744535.1 Pyrinomonadaceae bacterium | reverse complement strand
ATCAAAATTATAAATGGGCAATTAACAGTAGTTCACGAAAAAAAGTAAATTTTTGACGAAAAAAGGCGGAAACCCGCGTGTCAACAAGGGTGCTGTTGGCAAATCAGCAAGTTTCTAATCAAACAGCACCCTCCATAACTGCCCTTGTTTCCGCCTTTGTTTCCACTAAATTCTCAGTAGAACCAAAAATCGAATTAAAATCAGGCGACTGCCTTATCCCTGTCAATTTCATAACGGTCAATTTTCAGATACAAACCTCTGCGGGTTAAGCCCAATTCTTTGGCAACACGCGAAATATTTCCGTCGTGGCGACGCAGGGCATCCATAATCATTTGACTTTCGAGTTCGGCAACGGCTTCGTCCATAGTCGCTCCTTTTGTGCCGATGCTGTAAGTTCCGACCGAACCGCGGTGCGACATAATCGGCGTAACATTGCTTCCCTCGATTGGAGATAACGGTGTCGCGTTGCGTTTCAGATCGGCTGAAAGATGATCGGGCGTGATTATCTCGCCGTCCTCCGCACGTGCAACTATTCGTTGGACTTCATTGCAAAGCTGGCGGACGTTTCCTTCCCAATTACAAACCATCAGCAAGTCAATCGTTTGCGGCGGAATTTTTATATCACGTTTGTTAAATCGGGTTGAATAATGATTGATGTAGTAATTTATGATCGGTTCGATCTCCGAGCGTCTTTCACGCAGCGGCGGAACACGCAGGCGGATGACGTTCAGGCGGTAATACAAATCCTCGCGGAATTGTCCGTTTGCCACCTGCTCTTCCAGATTCATATTAGTTGCGGCAATGATTCTCACATCAACTTTCATCGGACTTTTTTCGCCGAGCGGCTGAACTTCGCCTTCCTGCAGGAAACGCAAAATCTTGGGCTGCACATCGAGCGGCAGATCGCCGATCTCATCGAGAAAAAGCGTTCCGCCGTCGGCGGTGCGAATCACGCCGGGCGAATCCTGAGCCGCACCCGTATATGCTCCTTTTTTGTAACCGAAAAGATGTCCTTCGGCTAATTCCTTCGGCACAGCCGTGCAGTTGAACGGGACAAAAACCCTGTCTTTACGGTTTGAAACCGTATGAATCGCACGGGATACGAGTTCCTTGCCCGTTCCCGATTCACCCGTAATTAAAACCGTTACATCGGATGAGCGTATTTTATAAACTTCTTCTACGAGTTCGGTCATTGCGGGCGAAGAATGAATAAATCCGGGCATCAGGCTCTGCGAAGTGTAGGGACTTGTTTCTTCCTGTTCGGCTTGCTGGTATTTACTTTGATCGCGTAAGGCACAAACATCCATTCCTAGTTCGACGACACGCAGGAGAGGCTTGATCTCGCTGCCGTTAAGCAGCGTCGCTCCCGAACGCGGGTAAAGCAAAAGCATTGCGGGCGGAGCATTTGAAGTTTTGATCTGAAAGACGGCGACATTTTTTGTTTTTGAAAATGTTTCCAAATCCTCAGCGGCTTTTGCGTCATTTAATTTATCAATCAAACCCGAACTTTCCGCCGGTGTATAACCGTGCGTGATGAAGGGATAAAGTTTATTTTGCTCGTTTAATTCGGCAACGACTATGCGTCGGGCTTTGCTTTCCTGCTGCAGAACGGAAGTCAGTTCGCGGAAAAGAAGTTCGCGTGAGGCGGTTGCTTCGGCGAGTCTTTGCATCAGAAGTTGAGAACTTACCGAAGTTTCCGCCACGTCTAATTTTTTAGTGCCGAGTTTTTCTATCCTTTTTTCCGCCGATCTGTAAAAATGGTCAACGCCGAGTTTGCGGAAAATTTCGCTGGCGGAAATAAAATGTTTTGAAGCCTTGGCGGGCTGAGTTGCGGAAATCGCTTCGCCGATCATAAAATGTGCCAACGCCGTATGATACAAGTCTTCAGCCGTTTCAAAGATGGTCAGACTTTTTGTAAAATGATGGGTGGCGAGTTGTTCATCATCCTGCTCCAAAGCAGCTATACCGCGAATTCTCTGAATATTTCCCAAAACAAAAAAATCATCTTCCGGGTTATTGTCTTCGATGTTTTGCAGTTCGATCTCGCTTTGCTTCAAATCTCCTTTTTCAAGCAACGCTTCGGCAAGCACGAGTCCGGTCATACTAAGATACTGCTTTTCACCGATCTCTTTGCAGAGTTCAATGGTTTCGCGTGCTTTTTCGATTGCTTCGGTTAATTTACCCTCAGCCAAAAAACATCTGGCAAGCGTCCGCATCGCCTGCACCTGATACCATTCTTTTTTACGTTTTTCGGCAATTCCGACTGCCTCCTCAAGCAATTCGCGGGCTTGCTTCAGATCGCCCCGCAGAAGTTTCAGTTCGGCTAGAGAATCTAAAATTCCGGCAATATGTGCGTGGTCAACTTCGATGGCGATTTCCAGAGCCTTTTGAATAACATCTTCGGCTTTGAGCCAATCGCCGAGAAGCATCAGATTGATGCCCAGATTATTATAAGCACCAACCGTCTGAACCTTATGTTCGGTTTGCGAAAAAAATTCGATTGATTTTTCCAAACAGGCGATTCCGTCGTGCGGACGACGCATAAACCAATATGCCCCGGACATATCGGCATAAGTTTTACCCAGCAAAAAAGGTGCAGACCGCTCGCCGATGATCTTGATTCCGAGCTGATAGTTTTCTATCGCTTTTTTGTTGTTGCCTTCCTGATTATAAGCGGCTGCCAGTTCGCGGTAAGCCTCCGCCATTCCGTGCCAATCTCCGTTTTCACGATAAGCGTCCAGGGCTTTGCGTGAATTGTCGCGGGCAATCGGAAATTCATTTAGTTTTCGATAAGCTCTGGAAAAGGCTACGTAAATTTCGCCGTAGAGATGCGTCAGCGATTCTTCCTGAGCAATCTCAAGCGAATAATTAAGCAGGGTGATGGCTTTCGGATGATCGTTGGTATTATTTAAAGCCATCGCCAATTGATTTATAACCCTGATCTGCATTTCCAGATCGAGCATTTCAAGGAGTTTTTCATTATCGTATTGGTCAATTATTTCAAGCGAACGCTTGTATTCGCCCTTGGTTTCCAAGGTGAAAGAAAGAAGCGTGTAAATCCGTGCTTCGTTATCGGGCGTATGCGAATACTGCTCTAAAGTTTCGGTCAGAAGATTTTCCGCTTTGCCGGAGAGTCCTTCGGTTAAAAATTCCTCCACGTCTTCAAGAATTTTTGACAGACTTTCATCCGAAATGCGTTTTTTTCGTCTGGCACGCATTTTTGATAAAGCGTCTAAAGCGGACGACTTTTTGGAAGCATTGGTCGCAAGCGTTTCTTTATTCATTGTTTTGATAAGAATATAAAATGACTAATGAAAATGATTTTTCATTATTTTTATCGTCAAAAATCGTCGGGGGAAAAGATTTTCTGATAAAAGATAAATTGAATTTATCAAAATTTTACCACAGAGTCTATAATTTTAGATATGAGAAATAAAAATTCTGTGTAGAAAAGACGAAATAATATCGCATTCTTTTAATATATTAAAAAAAACATTCGGAGTTAGAAAATAAATTGACGGCAGAAAACAGACGGCTTGAGCTAGCTGACAAACGAAAAAAGGATTGGAAACTTTGGGGTTGCTATGTATCGGAGCGGGCGTGGGGAACTGTCCGCGAGGATTACTCAAAGGACGGTTCGGCGTGGGAATATTTTCCGTTCGAGCAGTCGCATTTGAAGGCTTACCGCTGGAACGAAGACGGAATTGCGGGCATTTGCGATAGAAGACAAAGGATTTGTTTTGCGGTTTCCTTTTGGAACGGCAAGGATAAAATTTTAAAGGAAAGACTTTACGGGCTTTCGGGAAATCAGGGAAACCACGGCGAAGATGTTAAGGAATATTATTATCACCTCGACAATACGCCGACGCATTCCTATATGAAATATCTCTACAAATATCCGCAAGCTGAATTTCCTTATGAAAATTTGAAACGGGAAAACATAGATCGTGATAAAAATGACGCGGAATATGAATTGATGGACACGGGAGTTTTTGATGAAAACAGATATTTCGATGTTTTTGTCGAGTATGCCAAAGCCGATTTTGACGATATTTGCATAAAGATCACCGCTCACAATCGGGGAAATGAAACCGCACCGCTTCATATTTTGCCGACGGTTTGGTTTCGCAATCGTTGGTCTTGGTATGAAAAAGCGGAAAAACCCGAAATGCAAAAAGCCGAAACCGATGCGGAAAATCTTTCGGTAATAACCATTAAAGAAGAAAAACGCGGCGAATACACACTTTTTTGTGCGGGCAATACGGAATTGCTTTTTACCGAAAATGATTCCGATTACAAAGCACTTTACAACTCAGAAAATAAGTCGGAGTTTACAAAAAACGGCATCGGCGAATATGTCATAAACGACAACAAAAACGCCGTAAATCCTAAACAAAAAGGCACAAAAGCGGCGGCAAGTTATAACTTTGAAATCGAAGGCGGAGAAAGCAAAACAATTTATCTGCGTTTAAGCGGAGAAAAATCCGCCGGGAAAAGGTCGTTCAAATCTTCCGAAGATTTCGTCAAAAACTGCGAAAGGATTTTTACGAAAAGGATAAAGGAAGCCGATGATTTTTACGCCGAAATCGTTCCCGAAAATCTAAGCGACGACGCAAAGAACGTGATGCGGCAGAGTCTGAGCGGAATGCTCTGGTCAAAACAGTTTTATCATTATGTCGTCCAGGATTGGCTTGAAGGCGATTCGGCATTTCCGCCGCCGCCGAAAGAGCGTTGGCAGGGCAGAAATTCCGAGTGGCTTCAGCTTTATAACGACGATGTGATTTCGATGCCCGATAAATGGGAATATCCTTGGTATGCGGCTTGGGATTTGGCGTTTCATTGTATTCCCTTAGCGTTGCTCGATGTCGGTTTTGCCAAACGTCAACTCGTATTGCTTCTGCGTGAATGGTATATGCACCCGAACGGGCAGATTCCCGCTTACGAGTGGGCATTTTCGGATGTCAATCCGCCGGTTCACGCTTGGGCGGCACTTCGCGTTTATCAGATCGAACGCAAGCAAAAGGGAAAAGGCGACCATGAATTTCTGGAAAAGATTTTTCATAAATTGCTGCTCAATTTTACGTGGTGGGTGAACCGCAAGGACGAGGAAGGCAACAATGTTTTTGAAGGCGGATTTTTAGGCTTGGACAACATCGGAGTTTTTGACCGGAGCAGGGATTTGCCCGAAGGCGGACATCTCGAACAATCGGACGGCACGAGTTGGATGGCGATGTTTTGTCTGAATATGCTGGCAATCGCTCTCGAACTTGCCAATGAAGACAAGGTTTATGAAGACGTAGCGAGCAAGTTCTTTGAACACTTCATATACATCTCCGATGCGATGAACAATCTCGGACACGAAGACACCGAACTCTGGGACGAACGCGACGGATTTTATTATGATGTTCTGCATCTGCCGGAAAAAACGAATGAACGCATAAGACTCCGCTCGATGGTCGGTTTGATCCCGCTTTTTGCCGTTCAGACGCTCGAAGAGAACTGGCTCGACACGCTCCCCGATTTCAAAAAACGAACCGATTGGTTTATCGAAAATCGTCCCGAAATGATAGACGACATCGCCTGTCTGCAAGCCGAAGGCGAAGAAAAACGCCGTCTGCTCGCACTTGTAAATACAGATCGTCTGAAAAGAGTTTTGCGGATAATGCTTTCGGAAAACGAATTTTTATCCGAATACGGAATTCGTGCGATGTCGCGTTATCATAAGGATAATCCGTATGTTCTGGAAATGGACGGAACAAAACACACGGTCAGATACGAACCGGGCGAATCACGCAGCGGAATGTTCGGCGGCAACTCGAACTGGCGTGGTCCGATCTGGTTTCCGATGAATTATCTGATAATCGAATCGCTTCAAAAATTCGATCATTATTTCGGCGACGATTTCAAAGTCGAATTCCCGACGGGGTCGGAACGAATGATGACGCTCTGGGAAGTTTCGCAGGAACTCGAAAAACGCCTGACGAATATTTTCTTAAAAGACGACGAAGGCAGACGTGCCGTTTTCGGCAACGACGAAAAATTTCAAACCGATAAGCATTTTAAGGATTACCCGCTTTTTTACGAATACTTCCACGGCGACAAAGGCTGCGGTTTGGGAGCAAGTCATCAAACCGGCTGGACGGGTTTGATCGGGAAAATTTTGAAACAAATCGGTGAATATGAAGATAATGGATAACGGATAACGGATAATGGATAATAAAGAAAATTGAGATCGGCTTTTTTGGGTAGATGAATAAAAGTTTTCACGAATTATGAGAAAGAATTTAAGAAAAGAAAACTCGGATAACAAAAGACTAATTAATGATGTTCATATTACTAGTTATCCATTATCCATTATCCATTATCCATTATTATTGCTGGTGATTTTTTTCGCCTCAACTACCACCTTTGCACAAAATCAATGTCTTTCCGAAGCCGAAGCGAACAAGGTTATTCAGACAATAAAAAATCCACCTAAACTCAAGAAAAACAAAAGTTTAAGACGCGAACTCGTCAAAATGCGGGAGGCTCAAACGGAGTTGAATGACAAAATTCTTGCACAGACGGAAAATAATAAACCTCTGGTCGAGAGATTGAATGCTTTGAGCCGTGAACATCTGGTTCGTCTGTGCGGAATTTATAAAGAATACGGTTGGCTGACAAAAAATATCGTCGAAACGGAAGGACTCGAAGCCGCACTTTTTATCATCCGAAACAGCAACAATGCCGGACTGCAACGCGAAATTTTTCCCGTCGTCGTCGAAGCCTCGCAAGCGGGTTTGATCCCGAAGGCGAATCTTGCTTCCTTGATTGACAGAATCCGCTTAAAATCGGGCGGCAGACAGATTTTCGGAACTCAGTTAAAGGTCGAGGACGAGATCGGATATTTGTATCCGCTCGAAAATGAGGCGAAGGTTGATGATTGGAGAAAAACTTATCAACTGCCGCCGCTCGCGGATTTTATCAAACAAATCGAAACCGAATACCGCACGCTCGTCGTCAAAATGCCGTCGTCGCCGATTCTAAAAAACAATAAAACACTCAATGTTTCAAAAGGCGATGACGATCTTGGTTTGGGTTTGAGCGATGATGAGGACGAAGTTTTAAGTATCGAAAGCCGTTTGGTAAATTTGAATGTCCGCGTTTTAGATGAAAACTTGAACGGCACACGCGGATTGAATTTGAAAAGGGAAGATTTCCAAGTTTTTGAGAACGGCATCAAGCAGGAAATCTCGTTTTTCTCAACCGCCGACACGCCTTTTGACTTGGTTTTATTGCTCGATCTTTCCGGTTCGACGTTGGAAAAACAGGGCTTGATCGCCGATTCCGCCAAGCGTTTTATCGAATTAGCCAGACCGAAAGACCGCATTGCGATCATAAGTTTTACAGATCGTGCAAAGATCATTTCGGAATTTTCGAGCGATAAACAGGAGCTTTTTGCAAAATTGGAAGCGATTGACGATTACGGAAGCTCGAAAGTCTGGGACGCACTCGATTTTACATATAAAAAAATTCTCGCCAAATCGGAGAAAGGCAGGCGAAGTGCCGTAGTTTTTATGACCGACGGCGTGGATAATACGCTTATGCAGGATATTGGTCGCAGCGGCAGCGGCGGAAGTTTTTATAATTCTCTCCAACCGTCAAAAATAACATTTACCGAACTGCTTGAAACCGTCAGAAAAAACGATGCCAATGTTTTTTCGATCTATTTGGACACCGAACTTTTATACACCAGCAGACTTATCAACGACAAATCCTATCGTCAGGCACGCCGCAGTCTGCAAATGATCGCTGAAGAATCGGGCGGACAATTCTACCGTGCGGGGCAGATCGAAGCATTAAACGGAATTTACAAAAATATAATCAACGATTTAAGCGAAGTTTACAGTTTGGGCTACGAACCGTCGGACGCAAAAAATGACGGAACTTGGCGAGAATTAAAGATCAAAATAAAAGAAAAACCCGGTTTAACCGTTAAAAGTAAAAAAGGTTACTACGCAAATTGAGTTAAACGGTTAAAAGGTAAAAACTATGAAAGCAGTAGCAGTTACGCCAAAGAAAAAAAACTCGGCAAGACTTGTCGAGATGGATAAACCGAAAATTTCCGCCGTTAAAAATGGAAATGGGGTTTTAGTTGAAGTTTTGCGAGTCGGAGCTTGCGGGACTGACCGCGAGATAAATAATGCCGAATATGGAACTGCACCGAAGGGTGAGGATTTTCTCGTGCTTGGACACGAAAATTTCGGGCGTGTCGCGGAAGTTGGCGAAAATGTGAAGGATTTGAAAAAAGGTGATTTTGTCGTCGCTACTGTTCGCCGTCCTTTCGGGCATAGCATTTACGACACTATCGGGCAGCAGGATTTTACGACCGATGAGAAATATTGGGAACGCGGAATTTCCAGAATTCACGGTTACTGGGCGGAATTTTATGCGGAAGATGCCGAGTTTTTAACTAAAATTCCGCCAAAACTCGCCGAAGTCGCCGTTTTGCTCGAACCGCTTTCGATCATCGAAAAAGGTTTGAAGCAAGCCGAAGATATTCAAAGGCGTTTAGATATTTGGAAGCCGAAAACCGCCGCCGTTTTGGGAACGGGAAATGTCGGTTTGCTGACCGTGTTGGCTTTGCGTCTGCGTGGATTTGAAGTTCACGGCTTCGGTCTGCAAGAACCCGAAGGTTATTTGAATGCTCAACTTTGTTTCGATATTGGAGCAACATATGACTCAACCAAAAAACTTTCCGTTACGGATTCTGTTAAAGAATACGGCGAATACGATTTAATATTTGAATGCACGGGATATTCGCCGATAATTTTTGAAGCGATGGAAACCTTAAATGAAAATGGTGTTTTAATTCTCGCTTCGGTTACAGGCGGCGACAGAAAAACCGACAATGTGCCGTCCGATAAAATAAATCAGGAGTTTGTTTTGGGAAACCGCGTAATGGTCGGCACGGTCAACGCCAACCGCGAACATTTTGAAATGGGCGTAAAAGACATCGCATTAGCCGAAGCGATGTATCCGGGCTGGCTTTCGCGTATGATGACGCACAAGGTCGAAGGCTTGGAAAACTTTGAAAAGGTTTTCGACATCTTAGAAAACGGCAGAGATTACAATGCGATAAAAACTTATTTTGAAGTTGCAAAAATTTAACGATAATTTTTAAACAGGATAGACAGGATATTCAGGATGGGAAAAGCGAAAAACTAAAATTATCCTGCACATCCTGTCTATCCTGTTTTAATTTCCCTCTCTTTTTTCTCATCCCGCTCTGTGGCAAAATAAACCTATGTCAGATTTTCCCGATTTTGAGAACGATACAGATGTCCTGACCGAAACAAAGCAAAAGCTCGAAAAGCCGCCGCTTTATAAGGTCTTGCTGCACAACGACGATTTTACGACAATGGAATTTGTCGTTTTCGTGCTGAACAAAGTCTTTATGCGTTCTGAAATAGAATCATTTGCGATAATGTTAAAAGTCCACAACGAAGGAGTCGGCATCGCGGGTGTTTATCCAAAAGAAATTGCCACGATGAAAGCGGAAAAGGCTATGAATTTAGCAAAAAGTCAGGAATTTCCGTTTCTCTGCACGGTCGAAGAAGAGTAAACTGTAAGCAGATTTATGAGGTGAATTATGCAATCGAATTTAGAAAATGCGATCAAAATAGTTAAAAACTTGCCCGTTGAAGATTTAAATGAATTGCAGGAAGTAATCATAAAAGAACAAAGGGCAAAGCAGGCAAAAAATGGCAGTAATGAGAATGTTGATGATGAAATTGACCGCTTCAAAAAATCTCAAGTGTGGCTTGAAGAAAATCGTGAAGAATATATGAACGAATGGGTTTGTCTTTACGGCGACAAACTCATTGCACACGGAAAAGATGCTTTGGAAGTTGATCGCAAGGCGAAAGATGCGGGAATCGAAGCCCCGTTTCTTGAGCATATTGTTGAAGAAAAATATCCATTCGGAGGTTGGTAATTTTGGAAACAATCGAATTTGAAACGCTCTACAATTACAACACTCTGAAAAGCGGAATTACCGTTTTGGTCAAAATATATTTTGGCAACGAATACAGAGAATTGAATGCAAAATTTGATACGGGTGCGGAAAATTGTATCTTTGAACGCAAACACGGTGAACGACTCGGAATAGAAATTGAATTGGGCGAAGAACAAATATTTTCTACTGCAAATAGTCATTTTATAGCTTACAAACACGAACTTAAACTCTCAGTTCTTGGCATCGAAACAACTTCCGATGTTTATTTTGCAAAAGAAGAATCATTCACGAGAAATGTTCTTGGCAGACAAGGCTGGCTTGACCGCATAAAATTCGGCTTAATTGATTATGAAGGTAAATTGTTTTTGAGCGAGTATAAATAAACACTTATGGCAGAAGAAGTAAAAATTTGGCAAGTTGACGAGAGTGATAAACTCACGGAAATAAATCGCAGCAAACTCAATTTTGAGGAACGGCTCGAAAATTGGCTTCACGAAGATATTTCTATTCTTTCGCCTGATTTATTGGTAATCGGTAAGCAAGTTAAAACAAATTTTGGCGGAATAATTGATCTTCTTTGTATAAATCGAAAGGGCGATTTGGTAATTGTCGAACTCAAAAAAGATAAAACTCCACGCGAAGTTACAGCTCAATCTTTGGATTATGCTTCTTGGGTGAAAGATTTATCGCACGAAAAGATTTATGATTTGGCAGAGAGCTATTTTGCAAAAAAGGAAACAAATTTAGAAGAAGAATTTCAACAAAAATTTGATGAAGATTTGCCGGAAGTGCTTAATGAATCTCATGGAATGCTGATTGTAGCTTCGGAAATTGACGAAAGCACGGAACGTATAATCAAATACCTTTCCGATACTTATGGAGTTGATATAAATGTTGCAAGTTTTCAATATTTCAAATCCGAAACAGGTCAAGAAATTCTCGCTCGCGTTTTTTTAATTGAGCAAGAAGAAGTTGAATATAAATCCCAAACAAAACGTGGAAGCAAAAGAAAACCTAATTTAACTTATGAAGAATTGGAAGAAATAGCTAAACAAAATGGCATCGAAGTTTTGTATAAAAATTTAGTTGATGGATTGGAAGATAAATTTTATAAAGGAACAACTCGTTCACAAATTAATTTTAAGGGAAATGTTTTTGGGAAATTTAGTGCAATATTAAATTTGCTTCCGCCGAAAAGTAATGTCGAAAAAGGTTTGGCTTTTGAAGTGTATCTTGAAAGATTTACTAATTACACGGGTTTAATTGATGAAAAGGCAATAGAAATTTTACCGACAAATAAAACAGATTGGACTTTTCAAGGTGCAAGAGTTTCAGAATGGTCTGGTTACGAAGGTTTCTTTTCAAACGAACAGGAAGTTGAAAATTTTTTGAATGGCTTGCAAAATGTAGTAAAGCAATAGTAGTAAAAAAATATGTTGACAAAAGAATTAGAAGAAACATTGAGTTTTGCGGTTGATGAAGCCGTGCGGAGAAGACACGAATATGTAACGCTGGAGCATCTTTTGTATGCTTTGCTGGATGACCGGACGGCACGCGATATTCTTTATAATTGCGGGGCTAAGTTGGAGGAGCTCGGGAAAGACCTCGAAGATTACTTTGAATCGGTAGTTGAGAAAATGCCCGTCGGTGTTCAGCAGATGCCGGAGTTGACTTCGACATTTCAATCCACAATTCAGTATGCGATATTGCAGGCGGAAGGCAGCGGGACGCAGAGAGTTGACGGTGGGAATATTTTGGCGGCGTTGTTTCAGGTGGATAATTCGCAGGCGGTTTATTTGCTTAAAAAGCAAGGCGTTTCGCGGCTCGATGTCTTGAATTATATCGCTCACGGGATTTCAAAAGTCGATGATTTTGATGATGACGAACTGCTTGAAGGCATCGGTTTTGACGGGCAGTTTGCCGAAGATCGTGCGATGCAGGAACAGAAAAAACCGAAGCCGCTCGAATCTTTCTGCGTCGAACTCGTGCAGAAGGCAAAGGACGGTTTGATTGATCCGATCATCGGGCGAAGTGAGGAAATCGAACGGACAATTCAGGTTCTTTGCCGCCGCAAGAAAAATAATCCGCTTTATGTCGGCGAGCCGGGCGTTGGAAAAACGGCTTTGGCGGAAGGTTTAGCACTCAAAATTTTTGAAGGTAAAGTGCCGGAAGTTATTGCGAATGCGAAGGTTTTTGCTCTCGATATGGGTGCGGTTCTGGCGGGAACTCGTTATCGCGGCGATTTTGAACAGCGTTTTAAAGCGATCATCAAAGACCTGCAAAAACACGAAGACGCGATTTTGTTTATTGATGAAATTCATACGATTGTCGGTGCGGGTGCGGTTTCGGGCGGAGCGTTGGATGCTTCGAATATTTTAAAACCGGCACTCGCCAACGGAACTCTAAGATGTATCGGTTCAACGACTTACTCGGAATATAAAGCCGCATTTGATCGAGATCGGGCGTTGGCAAGACGTTTTCAGAAAATTGAAATTTACGAGCCGACGGTTGAAGAAACTTATGAAATCTTGAAAGGTTTGCAGAAATATTACGAAGAACATCACGGCGTAAAATATTCGGATGAATCGCTCAAAACCGCCGCCGAACTTGCCGGAAAATATATCAACGACAAACATATGCCCGACAAGGCGATTGATGTAATTGATGAAGTCGGGGCGATGACGAAATTGCTGCCGGAAGACAAACGTCCGAAAGTCATTTCCGTTACGATGGTTGAAAATACGGTGGCGAGAATGGCAAAAATTCCGCCGAAAACAGTTGTTGCGGATGAAGCTGAACGACTTAAAACTCTGAAACCGGATTTAAAGGAAGTGATTTTCGGACAGGACGCGGCGGTTGAAAAGGTTGTTGATGCAATTCAGATTTCGCGTGCCGGACTAGGACACGAAACAAAACCCGTCGGTTCATTTCTTTTTAGCGGTCCAACCGGAGTCGGAAAAACCGAATTATCAAAACAACTTGCGGAAATTCTCGGCGTTGAATTCCTGCGTTACGATATGAGCGAATACGCCGAAGCACACACGGTTTCGCGGCTTATCGGAGCACCTCCGGGATATGTCGGCTTTGACCAGGGCGGACTGCTTACCGATGCAATTATGCGTCATCCGCATTCGGTTCTGGTTTTGGACGAAATAGAAAAGGCTCATCCGAATCTTTTTAATTTACTTTTGCAGGTTATGGATTCCGCAACATTGACCGACAACAACGGCAAAAAAGCGGACTTTCGCAACGTGATTTTAATTCTGACAACCAACGCCGGAGCGAGAGAATTGTCTTCGGGCGGAATCGGTTTTCAAAACGCTGCCGACACAAAAGGCTCGGCAAAAGGTGCGATAGAAAGAACCTTTTCGCCCGAATTTTTAAATCGTCTTGATGCACGAGTGGCATTTAAACCGCTTGATTTGGAAGTTATAAAACTAATCGTTGATAAATTCATCAAAGAACTAAACGCTCAAATGATGGAAAAACGAGTCATCGTAAAATTGGACGATTCGGCAAAAGAATGGATGGCGAAAAACGGTTTCGATGCCAAATACGGTGCAAGACCGATGGAACGCTTAATCCACGAAAAAATCAAAAAACCGCTGGCTCAAGAAATCTTGTTTGGAAAATTAGAAGACGGCGGAAGCGTTTCGGTTACGGAAAAAGATGATGAATTAGTGTTAAAGTTTTGAGGAAGAGTATGACAATAACAACTTTAGAAATAGAACTTCCGACAACGACAACAAAAGATGAGGCGAAACTTCTTCTTGCGGTGAAACTTTATGAAGTCGGCAAAATTACGCTTGGGCAGGCGGCGAAAATTGCGGGTTATTCAAAGCGTGCGTTTCTTGAAGTTTTGGAGCATCAGGAAGTTCCCGTTTTTAATTATTCGGCGGAAGATTTGCGTGAGGAAATGGGTTTGTGAAAGAGCCGATTGTTCTTGACAGCACTTGTTTGATCGGTTTGGAGAGAATCGGGCAATTGGATATTTTGTCCGAACTTTTTGAGCCGATTTTGATTCCTGACGAAGTAGGAAGAGAATTTGGAAATAGTTTTAATTGGCTTGATGTTGAAACTCCGTCGAATACTGCTTTGGTGGCAAGTTTGAAAATTCTGGTGGATGACGGCGAAGCCGAAGCTATTGCTCCGGCACTTGAGAAAAATTGCAAGATTATTTTGGATGATAAACAAGCACGTTCTATGGCGAAGCGTTTAGGGTTAAAAGTTATCGGCACAATCGGTATCTTTATCAGAGCAAAACAACAAGGATTAATAAATTTGCTTGAGCCAATTTTAGATGATTTGGAAAACAACGGTTTTCGGATGAGTGCAAACTTAAAATCAGAAGCCTTGAAAATTGTTGGAGAATAGATTTTTTTTGAAAATTAGAAGATGGCGGAAGCGTTTCGGTTACTGAAAAAGATGATGAATTGGTTTTAAAATTTTAGACGATGACATTTGATATAATTGACAAAATTGAAAATACTGAAACAATCGCCGTTGGAAATAAAATCAGGGAAATTGCACGTTTAAGAAAGCAATTTGGAAAAGGACGTTGGCGAAAATTGAAAGGCGAAACAAGAGTCAGATTATTAAACGGAAAAATTCGCCGAGTCGAAATTCATTGGTATGAAGCACACGGCATCGGCAAAAGAAAAATGAAAATCAAGAGATATTTAGATTAAAATTATGCAAGAAAATGATACAAAAATTCGGTTTGTGGTTTGTGTCAAGAATGAGGATTGTGAAGATTTGGAGATTCACAAAATTTATCGGGTTCTATCAGATGAAAAAGCCGCAGAAGATAATTATCTGAGGATAATTGATGAATCGGATGAAGATTATCTTTATCCCGCTGATTATTTTTATCCCGTCGAATTACCGCAAGTTGTTAAGGAAACTTTTAGAATTGCGGCATAATTCTCTAATTCAATTTAACAAATTAGACGATGACAAAAGTGTTTCGGTTCTGAAAAAAATAACGAATTCATCTGAGAACATAATTTGTCTGTGAAACTTCTGAAAAAAAAGTTAAATACATTTATATGAACGTAACACATTTATATTGTTCGGCTTGCGGTGAAAATTACCAGTCGAATAAACTGCATAATCTCTGCACCGTTTGCGGAAAACCCTTATTGGTCGGCTATGATCTGGAAAAAGCGGCGGCGACTTTGACGAAGGAATCATTAAAAACAAGAGTTTCAACGCTTTGGCGTTATGAGGAAGTTTTGCCGCTTGAGAATAAGCAAAATCGGATGACTTTGGGCGAAGGTTGGACACCGCTTCATCACGCGAAAAATTTGGGCGAAAAATATGATCTGCCGCAACTTTTTATTAAAGATGAATCGGCAAATCCGACGCAGAGTTTCAAAGCACGCGGGATGACGACGGCGGTTTCGATGGCGAAGGAACTGGGCGTAAAAAAAGTCGCCGTTCCATCGGCGGGAAATGCGGCGGGAGCTTTGTCGGCGTATGCGGCATTGGCGGGAATGGAAGCGAATATTTTTGTCCCGATGGATACACCGAGAGCTTGTATTATCGAATGCAAAGCACTCGGAGCAAATGTCAATTTAGTTGACGGTTTGATAACTGATTGCGGAAAAATTGTTGCGGAACGCAAAGATGCGGAAGGCTGGTTTGATGTTTCGACTTTGAAAGAACCGTATCGAATCGAAGGCAAAAAAACGATGGGTTATGAACTCGCCGAGCAAATGGATTGGACTCTGCCGGACGTTATTTTTTATCCGACGGGCGGCGGAACGGGTTTGATCGGAATGTGGAAGGCGTTTGACGAAATGGAGCAAATGGGTTGGATTGACGGGAAAAGACCGCGAATGATTTCCGTTCAATCGGAAGGTTGTTCGCCGATTGTTGATGCGTTTCATCAAAATCTGGAACACGGTGCAGACATCGAAAATCCGCACACGGTCGCATCCGGTTTGCGTGTGCCGAAAGCCGTCGGTGATTTTATAATGCTCGATATTTTGCGAAAGTCGGGCGGAACTGCCGTTGCTGTTTCGGATGCGGAATTAGTCAAAGATTCTGAAGAAATAGGTAAACACGAAGGAATTTTCGCCGCTCCCGAAGGCGGTGCGTTGCTTGCGGCTTTGAAGAAAGTATTGGACAGCGGGGAAGTTCGGAAGGATGAACGGATAGTTTTATTTAATACGGGTTCGGGAATTAAATATCTGGAAGCTTTTGAATAAATCCTATATTGTCCTTATATGCCAATCAATAGTTGAACTAAAATCTAATACTACTTGGTTTTTACTTAGCGTGCTTAACGACTTTGCGGGAGAAATAATTTCCCGCCAAGTCGCAAAGTTCGCAAAGAAACAGCTTACGGGTTGGCTAAATTTTCAACTGCTGAGTCGCATTTATCTTTCGGTTTGTTAAAACACAAAGTTTGCGGTATATTTTCAAATTGCCGATTATTTGCGGAGAAGTAGCATAATTGGTAATGCAGTAGTCTTGAAAACTACCGCCCTTACGGGCTTGCAGGTTCGAGTCCTGTCTTCTCCGCCATTCATTTTTTTGAGGTTTGCTTTAAATCAGCAAGCCTTTTTTACTTTTAAAGTTTCACGTCCGTTTTGTAAATTTTTCGTAAAAATTTTCTATTCCTGATCGTTTCCTGTTGATTTAATCGAGTATTCTGTTATAAGTTAGAACTAAACTGAATGACCGTTCATTCACAGGGGAATTATGCCGCGTTCAAATATGACGACAACGAGAAATACGACCTCGGATAAACACGAAGCGATTCTAAGGGCGGCGATCAAGGTTTTTGCCCGTAAAGGTTACTTTAATTCAAAGGTTGCCGACATTGCGGGTGAAGCACATATTGCCGACGGGACGGTTTATCTGTATTTCAAAAGCAAGGAAGATATTCTGCATTCGATCTTTGATCGGATGATGTCGGAATTTATTTCCGAAGGGAAAAAAGAGATTGCGAAGATCAAAGAAGCTGATAAAAAAATAAAGAGAATTGCCGAACTTCATCTTGAAAAACTCGGTGCAGACCGCGATCTGGCGATTGTTTTTCAGGTGCAGCTACGCGGTTCGATCAAATTTATGCGGGAATTTTCCGCTGCCGGGTTTGCCGAATATCTCGACCTGATAAAAAAAGCATTTGAAGAAGGACAAAAGCAAAAAGTTTTTCGCAAAGATATGAATGCCACGGTTTGTTCAAAAATACTTTTCGGGGCGTTGGACGAAATGGTTACGAACTGGATTTTGTCGAAGAAAAAATATGAACTTGCACCGCTGGCAGATGAGGTTTTGAAAATATTTTTCGGCGGTGTCGAGATTCAAAAAGTATAGAATATTATCACTTCTAAAAATCCGAAATAGATAATGCAAAGTGAAGTAAACAAAGAAATTATCCGAAGGGTAAAGAGAATTCCGCTTTTTACGGGCGAACCGCAGACGCTTGCCGAATTGTTTTATTATGCGTTGGAAAATCATTCGCGGGAAGATGCTTTGAATTATAAAAAAGACGGCAAATGGCATTCGATCTCAACGGAAGAATTTATCGAACGCGGCGAAAATATCGCTCTCGGACTTTATTCGCTCGGCATAAAAACAGGCGAACGGGCGGCGATTCTGGCGGCGAATTCCCCCGAATGGACTTTGGCGGATGCCGGATGTCAGTTTGCGGGAATCATTGACGCACCGATCTACACAACGCTTACGCCGAGTTCGGTTAAATACATTTTAGATGATTCGCAGGCAAAGGTGTTTTTCGTGCAAAGTATTGAAAAATTTGAACGCCTCGCGGAAATTATTCCCGAATGTAAATCTCTGGAAAAACTTATCTTTTTCAGTTCGGAAAAAATTGACTCGGAAGATGCTTTGACGCTTGCAGAATTGGAAAATCTCGGTAGTGAATTAAAAGCGGAAAAGCCCGAATTAATTAAAGAACTGACTTCCGCAACAAAATCCGACGACATAGCGACTTTAATTTACACATCGGGAACGACGGGTGAGCCGAAAGGAGTGATGCTTTCGCACGAAAATCTCGTTTCAAACGTGCTTGATGTCAGTGAGAAATATAGTTTCAGCGAAAAAGATGTTTCGCTCTCCGTTCTGCCGCTCTCGCACGTTTTTGAACGGACGGGAATGTATGTCTATTTATACAACGGAATGGCGGTTCATTATGCCGAATCAATCGAAAAGATCGCCGAAAATTTGCAGGAAGTCCGTCCGACTGTCTTTGTCGGCGTTCCGCGAATTTTTGAAAAAGTTTATGCCAAAGCAAAATTAAAAGCGGCGAATCAGAGCGGTTTTAAGGAAAAAATTTTTGATTGGGCAATTGAGATCGGCAAGGAAGTCGCCCGCAAAAAGGAAAAAGGCGAAGATATTTCGGGTTTTTTGGGAATTAAACACAGCCTTGCCGACAAACTCGTTTTTTCAAAATTACGCGATTTTTTCGGCGGGCGGCTTCGTTTTTGCATCACCGGCGGGGCGGCACTTTCGGACACGATCTATTTGATCTTTAACGGTGCGGGTATTTCGATTATGCAGGGTTACGGCTTAACGGAAACTTCGCCCGTGATAACTGCGAGCAATCCGATTAATGTCAAACTCGGAACTTCCGGCAAGCCGATCCGCAATGTCGAAATCCGCATTGCCGAAGACGGTGAAATAGAGGTTTCGGGTCCGAATGTAATGCACGGTTATTACAATAAACCCGAAGCGACAAAAGACGCATTTACCGATGACGGCTGGTTTAAAACGGGCGACATCGGCGAAATTGACGAAGAAGGTTTCTTGAAAATCACCGACCGCAAAAAGGAATTATTCAAAACTTCCGGCGGAAAATATATTGCTCCTTCGCCAATTGAACAAATGATAAAAGGTTCGCGTTTCGTCAATCAGGTCGTGCTGATCGGAAATTCCAGAAAATTCGCATCCGCCCTGATCGTGCCGGATTTTGAGCAGCTTGAAAGTTATGCGAAAAATCACGATTGGGATTTGAAAGAGCCGAAGGAATTCTGCGAAAGTGAAAATGTTTTGAAACTGTTCGAGCAGGAAATTGATAAACACTGTAAGGATTTGGCACGTTTTGAAACGGTCAAAAAAATCGCACTGCTTGAAAATGAATTAACCGTCGAAGGCGGTGAACTGACACCGACGTTAAAAATCAAACGCCGCGTAGTTGATGAAAAATATGAAAAAGTCATTAACGATATTTACGAAGAAGCGGAAAAAGAAAAGCCTGCAAGATAATTAAATCCGGCAGGCTGAAAATCAAAGATAAAACATTATTGTATAATTCTGCCGGCTCCGCCCGTAATGATTGATCCGACTCCCGCTCTGGCAGCTCCCGTTACGGTTTCAAAGATTATTTGTCCTATGCCTTTTTTCTGTTTATCAACATCAATAATGTCATAAGGTTCGAGCAAAATATCTTTTTTACCTTCCTGAATCTCTTTAAAATTAACGGCAATAACTTCTCTGTCTTGTGAATTGGGTTTTATGCGGTAGATTTTTATCTCTTTTAAGTTAGCCTTATCTCTCGGTCCGCCTACTGTGGCGAGTGCTTGAGTCAAAGTTAATCCGCCTTCTTTAATGTAAAGTCCGGTCGGTTGAATGACTTCGCCGTTTATATATATGGGGGCGGCTTTTTCTACGACAACCACATCTCCGGGATAAATTACCGGATTAGCCTCTCTTTTACCGTTCATAACACTGCTTAAACTATACAATCTTGACGGAACACTAACTCCATTATCCGATTCTACATTCCAATTCGCCTGCATGTCGGTTTCGGAACACATCGGAGTTTGGGTTCTGAAAACACGCACCGTTCCCCCGGCATCTTCGGTAACTCCCTTAGATGTGGCAAGTATTTCCATTAATGTTGCCTCTCTTCTAAGTTCGATCTGTCCCTGTTCTTTTACTTCGCCGTAAACGGACACGGGAATCGGAGGACGACGTTCGGTAACATTTAAGCTGACCGTCGGATTTTTAAGATATTTTGAATAACGCTCTTCGACTTCTTTGCGTAATTCGTTTTCGGTTCGGCATTTTGCATTAACGGGACTGCCTTCAACAAACGGAACTGTAAAACTCCCGGTTTGGTCAATTTGAGTTTTAAAATTAAATTGTTCTTCACCGAGAACTTTGACCTCAATTTCATCACCCGGTCCGAGCAAATAACCTGTCGGACTTGTCGGACTTGTTTTTGAATCCGAAAAACCTTGAGCAAAAGCAAATTGAATTGATAACAGTAATAGAACGAAACTGAATAAAATATTTCTTTTCATTTTTTTATTTCCTTATAATAGAGAATATTGCGTTAATCATAGTATCCTACAAAGGCGTTTGATTCAATCTTTAATTTATTAGTTGCTTAGATTTAATTAGTTTTAACTGTGGTTTTCCCCATTTTGCAGGTAATTTTTTAGTGAGAATATAATTTGCGTGCGAATTTATGAAAAATTTAATTTTGCCAACTAAAATGCTGATGTTGCTTGTGCTTTTAGCTTTATCGGGCATTTTCGTTGATGCACAGATAAGCGTAGAAAAAACTGAAATTAAAAAAATTGATGAATACACAAAAACACTTGATACTTTCGTCAAAAAAAATAAATCACCACATCTGATCTTCGCCGATATTTCTCAAGATGAAAAACAGAAATGGCAAAAATTTGAATCGGCAGAAGCGTTGGAAAAATTTCGGGAAGATACCGAAACCTACACGATTGCTTACAATTGGCGGAAAAACGAAAAAATTGTAGTGGCAAACTTTACGCTTTTTAGCAGATCGGGAGATTGGGCAAAATATGTTTATCTTCATTTTCGTGAAAATGGAACGCTTGTAAAGGTTGAATCTCAGTTAAATACTTTCTATGGGAATTTCAGTTTTCTACAAAGTATTTATTTTGATGAGAAAGGAAACATTCTGAAAAACACATCGGAATACCTTGATTTACAAACTCAAAAACCGACAAAGGTAAGTAATGATTATATTCTTGATAATGGAGATAGAATCAAGCTATTTTACTTTAAGAACACAAATCAATTACCTTATAGTCATCTACTGAAAGATTAAAACTACAATCATACTTTCAAAATATGCACTATCATTTAATCGGAATATGCGGGACGGCAATGGCAAGTCTGGCGGGAATGTGGCAGGTATATAGTCGAAAATCTATATAAAACTATGTCAAAATTAATATGTTTGATAATCTATTAAAAGACATTACTGAGCGGTATAGAAATTGCTTGCTTTGAAAATAAGAAAAAGATGCCCGCGAAATACGCGAAAGAACGCGAAAAAAGAAATTCAAAAAAAAGTTTTGTTTTATTTTCGCGTCCTTTCGCGTTTATTCGCGGGAAAA
>JBGTKR010000005.1:0-31094 GCA_041744535.1 Pyrinomonadaceae bacterium | reverse complement strand
GTGCCGGGAAATTTCTCGAATGCCCATTTCGGGATTTTTGTAACGACATAATCAATTGTCGGTTCAAATGATGCGGGAGTTTTTTTGGTAATATCATTAGGAATTTCGTCCAAAGTGTAGCCGACAGCTAATTTTGCGGCGATTTTCGCAATCGGAAATCCCGTCGCTTTTGAAGCAAGTGCCGAAGAACGCGAAACACGCGGATTCATTTCGATAATTCGGATGTCGCCGTTTTCGGGATTTACGGCGAATTGTATGTTCGAGCCGCCCGTTTCAACGCCGACTTTGCGGATGCAGGCGATGGACATATCGCGGAGTTTCTGATATTCAACATCGGTCAAAGTTTGTGCGGGGGCAACCGTGATCGAATCGCCCGTGTGAACGCCCATCGGATCGAAATTTTCAATCGAGCAAATGATGACCACATTATCATTCAAATCCCGCATCACTTCGAGTTCGTATTCCTTCCAGCCGAGAATTGATTCTTCAATTAAAACCTGCGAAACGGGCGAAGCATCAAGCCCGCGTTCTACAATTTCCTCAAATTCTTCGGGATTATAAGCAATTCCGCCGCCCGTTCCGCCTAAAGTATAAGCCGGACGAATGATCGCCGGATAACCCGTTTCTTTAACGATCTTTTTCGCCTCGTCCCAAGTGTGTGCAAAGTCGCCCTTTGCCGATTCGATGCCTATCTCGTTCATCGCCTTTTGAAAAAGCTCACGGTCTTCGCCGACCTTTATCGAATCAACATTTGCCCCAATCAATTGGACACCGTATTTATCTAAAATTCCTTTTTCAAATAATTCAATTGATAAATTCAACCCCGTCTGTCCGCCGACAGTCGGCAGCAGTGCGTCGGGTTTTTCTTTAGCAATAATTTCCGCAACTGTTTCAACCGTCAGCGGTTCGATGTAAGTTTTATCGGCGATTTCGGGATCGGTCATAATCGTCGCCGGATTTGAATTGACAAGGATGACCTCAAATCCTTCATCACGCAACGCACGGCACGCCTGCGTTCCCGAATAATCGAACTCACAGGCTTGCCCGATGACGATCGGACCTGAGCCGATAATTAAAATTTTTTGTATGTCTGTTCTTTTTGGCATTGAAAATAAATAGGATTTCTTAGGTTTCCAGCGATTATACAACAAATGATTTTGCAACTTAAATTGAGGGCTGTGCAAATTAGAAATTTAAGAATCCCACTCGGAATAGATGATAACCGATAGATCATAGATGAAAGATTTATCTATCGGTTATGATCTATCATCTTTAATCTATTACGAAGGGTAAACTGTTAAAAACATAACTACTTTAATTTGCCCAATCTTCAAATAAATTAAACCCGATAAGTATTTTTGAAACCTCATCTTTTATTATTTTCTGTAAAACCTATAAAACTCGGTTCGGGAATTAGCTCGATCCCGAACTTTTCCCTGATCTTTTGTTGAATCTCATCTTTCAGACCGATCAAATCCTTTGCCATTGCTTTTCCGCGGTTGGTCAGGGCAAGTGTATGTTTGGTTGAAAGCCCCGCATTTCCTTTTGTATAGCCTTTTTGAAAGCCCGCTTTTTCGATCAGCCAAGCGGCGGGAATTTTTATCAGATCATTATTTACCTTAAAATTCGGAATCTCGTCATCAGAACCAATTATCTGCCGTTCTCTGATTATTTTTTCGATCTCTATAAATTTCTTTTTTGTAACTGTCGGATTTTTAAAAAACGAACCCGCCGATTGCGAATCGAGTCCGCCTTGTCTGACGAGCATTGCTTTTTCCGCACGAATTTCACAAACCGTTTCACGAACTTCCTTTAATGTCGGTTCTGAATTTTCCAAACGATTCAGCAAATCCTTGTAAACAATTTTCGGTTTACCGTTTTTTTCTAAGATGTATGTAACCGCCAAAACGACGAAGCGGTTTTTTTGTGTCGTATTAAAAATACTTTTGCGGTATTCAAAACCGCAATCGGCGTTTGTAAGTTCAAGTATCTGATCGGATTTTCTGTCAAAAACCCGAACACCTGCAATTGTTTCCGAAACTTCCTGTCCGTAAGCACCGACGTTTTGTATCGGAGTTCCGCCGACAAGCCCCGGAATTCCGCTTAAACATTCCAAACCCGCCAGATTTTTCCCGACGCAATATTCGACGAATTCGTCCCAGTCTTCACCGGCTTGAGCAGTTACGTTGAATTTTTCTTCCTTAATTTTTTTTATCGAGATGCCTTTTGCGGCAATTTGAATTACCAAACCGTCAAAGTCATTATCTGCGATCAAGACATTACTGCCGCCGCCCAAAATAAAAATTTCAAGTTCGTTTTCTTCTCCAAATTTTATTGCGTCAATGATTTCCGTTTCGGATTCGGCTTTGATGAATAATCCGGCATTTCCGCCGATCTTAAAGGTTGTCAAAGGAGCTAGCGGAACATTTTCCTGTAAGACAAATTTGTTGGACATTAAAAATATGGTTTTAGCCGAATTAAAAAATTGATATGAAAAAAATCAATCGTGCTTCTAAATTAATTAAAAAATGCGAACACGATTGATTTTGTAAAAATGCTTTTGTAATCAGGCTTTGTTATTTTAAAAATTTCTCAAGGCTCTTTGCTTTAATTAAAGCTGCATCCGTTCCGAGTCTTTTGAGAAGATCAACAACCTTTCTTATTTCCCTTTTGTCTTTACGCATAATCTCGATATCACCTAAAGCATTTAAGAACTGGAAATTTCCCTCGTCATTATCAACGGCTGTATTCAGATACCGGGAAGCATTGTCGAGTTTGTTGTTTCTGGCATAAGCTATACCGATCAGATAATTGATTATGTTCCAGTCCTTTTTCTTTTGATAGGCTTTTTCGAGCATTTCAACCGCTTTATCGTATTCTCCGAGATCAATGTAAGTTGCACCGAGATTTAACAGCGGAGCTTCACTGAATTCGGGATTCATACTGATCGCTTTTTCCAATAATTCTTTAGCTTTATCCAGATAAGGTTTTGCTTTGCTTCGATTAACACTATTGCCGGATTCCGCCAACTTATGACCGATGCGGTAATTTACAAATCCCAGATTCGTGTAATTGATAGCATCGGGATTTAATGATAATGCTTTTTCCAGATTTGAAATGGATGTTTCCCATGAAGCGGTTTGCAAACCCGATCTTTGATAAATCGCCGCTTGGTTGCTCAAGGCAAGTCCGTATTTACCGAGAAATTCGGAATCATTTTTCTTTTTATAAGAAACGATGTTGTAATCGCCGGTTGCCTTGTCAATTTTATCTTTTCGTTCTTGTAATGTTTTGGCTTCGTCAGCTTGCTTACTAAAAGCATCACCTCTGTTTTCATAACTTTCCGTATAGAGAGTTTGTAATTCCTGAGTTTGATTGGAGTTAAAAGCAATGGCTTTATCATAGGCTTCTATCGCCTCATCGTAACGCTCCTGATTATAGAGAGCGGAACCGAGATCAAACCACGCATTCACATATTTCGGTTCGAGTTCAAGTGCTTTTCGGTATGCCGCAATCGCTTTTTCGGGTTGTTCGAGTCGGTCATAAGATGCACCGAGATAATAATATGCTTCGTCATTTTCCTGATCTAAAGCGATGGATTTTTCCAAGGCATTTACTGCCGCCTGATTATCATTTGCCAAATACCTGAGCAAACCCAAGAAATACAATGTTTCTGGATTATCCGCGTCGTCCTCTAAGGCTTTTTTGATAAATTCTTCCGCTTTATCGTATTTTTTCTCCTGATAATAAATAATTCCGAGCGGTGCATAGACCTGTTTAAATTCGGGGTCTGCCGCTAACGCACTTTCATAGTTCGCCTTTGCTTTTGCCTCATCGTCCGATTCATCATAAAATTGTCCCAAACCGGCATAAGCTGAAGCATTTTTATCATCATATTTAAGTGCTTCCTCGTAATAACTTTTAGCTTTTCTAAAATCTTCCTTTTCCAAAGCACTATCGCCAAGACTCGTATATGCTTCACTTAAAGCAAGTTTCGCATCTTTATTACCGGCATCGAGCAGGACGGCTTCTTCGAGGTATTCGGCAGCTTTTTGAAAATCACCGTTTTCTACAAAATATTCCCCTGCTCCGGTTAGAATTTTTGATGCTGCTTTAGGAGCAATAGATTTAATTTTGATTTCATTTAATTCCTTCGGAGTAACAATATCTATTTTTCGACGGGTGCGGCTTTTTCTGGCAACTGTTTTTGATTGTCTGACGACATTTCGGCGGGTCAATCTTCTTTGTTTTGTAGTTCTGCGGGCGGCGGATTTTCTTCTGGTTGCAACAAAGGCTTTCTTTTTCGCAGTTATGGAATTTCGGAGAACTATCGCTCCCGAACCTCCTGACAGATCGAAGGAAGTTACAACATTTTGTGCCGTAATAAGGATACCGTTCAGCACAAAAGCCCAAATTATTGCCAAAGTTGCAATAAATTTTTGAAATTCTAAATCAGGAAACATAATTAACCTCTGTTTGTATAATTGCAGTTTGTTATATTATTTGTATTTTCGCCGGTTAGTCAAATTATTCGATGCCGCCAACTATTTTGACGTTTTCCATTCTTTTTTTTGCCTTTGGACGGAAAACGAATTGCGAATTGCAAATTGCGTTTTACCGTCTGTGGACATTATTCATTATCCGTTATAAATTATCCATTAACATTTAGTTTAACAGATATTTAACCTTTTTTGTCTTTTGACATTAAGAAGGTATTATATTCTTGACTAAATTCAATTAAAAATAAGGAGATTTTTGCCGAAAAATGAAAGCATATAATACTGAGAATTTACGCAACTTGGCTGTCATTGGACACGGCGACGCAGGTAAAACCCAGCTCGTCAGTTCACTTTTGTATGTCGCCGGAACAACTCAGCGTTGGGGAAAAGTTGACGAAGGAACGACAATTACGGATCACGACGAAGATTCCATCGAAAGAAAAATCACACTCAACAATAATTTTGCCTATCTCGATTACAAGGACACGAAATTAAATTTTATTGATTCCCCCGGTTACGCCGCATTTGTCGCTCACGCCCGTCCTGCCTGCCGCGTTGCCGATTGTGCCTTGGTCCTCGTTGACAGCGTGAACGGAATTGAAGTGCAGACGGAGCGAACATGGAATTATGCCAATGAATTTTTACTGCCGAGATTTATGGTCATCAACAAATTGGATAAAGAACGTGCCGATTTCGGACACGCCGTTGATACCGCAAGCGGTGCTTTTGCACGCTCGATTGTTCCCTTCACGCTGCCCATCGGCACGGAGGAAAATTTTCGCGGCGTGGTTGATGTGATTCATATGAAGGCTTATGAATTTGACGAAAAAGGAAAGGCAAAAGAAATAGACATTCCCGAAGACGGTCGCGGTTTGATTGATTCGACACGGGAAAGAATAATCGAACTTGTCGCCGAATCGGATGATGAATTGCTGGAAAAATACTTTGATACGGGAACTCTGGAAGAAGAGGACATAATTCCAAATCTTTCAAAAGCTATCGCCAAAGCAAAACTCTGTCCGGTTTATGCCGTTTCTTCCGAAACTCTGGTCGGACTCTCGGTTTTATTAGACCACATCGTCGAATTTGCTCCGAACCCGGCAACTCACGAAAAAGAATTCGGTTTTACAGATTATAATAAAGAGGGAGAGAAAATCTCACGTAAGTATTCCAATGACGAACCGTTCTCAGCCTTTGTTTTCCGCACTATCGCCGATCCATTTGCCGGTCGGATCAATGTTATGAAGGTTGTTTCCGGCAAAGTTTCAAGTGATGCGACGGTTTATAATTCAACCCGTGATGAAAATGAAAGGCTCGGTGCTTTGCACGTTTTGCAGGGCAAGGAACTGGAAAAGGTTGATAAGGCTCAGACGGGCGACATCATCGCCGTCGTAAAATTAAAGGAAACGCAAACGGGCGACACGCTTTGCGATAAAAATAAACGGATCGTTTACCCGGAAGTGCATTATCGAACGCCCGCCGTCAATTTTGCCATCGAACCGAAATCGCGTGCCGATGAAGACAAGATCAGCGGAGCGATCCACAAAATTTTAGAAGAAGACCTGAGTTTGAAATTCCAACGCGACGGTCAAACCAAAGAGTTTATTTTAAGCGGTTCGGGACAGCAGCATATCGAAACCGTGGTTGATAAATTGCGAAAACGCTATAACGTCGAGGTCGCACTCCATCCGCCGAAAGTTCCTTACAAAGAAACGATCACGGCAAGCTGCGAAGTTCAGGGACGACACAAAAAACAATCCGGCGGACGCGGACAATTCGGCGATTGTAAAGTTATCTTTGAACCGCTGGCACACGACGAAGGCTTTGTCTTTGAAGACAAAATTTTCGGTGGTTCAATTCCCCAAAATTTCCGTCCCGCGGTCGAAAAAGGAATTCTCGAAGCCGCTCAAAACGGTGCAATTGCGGGTTATCCGCTCGTAGATTTTAAAGTAACGCTGATTGACGGAAGTTATCACAATGTGGATTCCGACGAACATTCCTTTAAAGCCGCCGGAAAAAAAGCCTTCCGCAACGCGATGGAAAAAGCACGTCCGACAATTCTCGAACCGATTATGGATGTCGAGGTTTTCTGTCCGCAGGAAGTTTCCGGTGATATTATGGGCGATCTGAATCAAAGACGCGGCAGAGTCGCCGGAATGGATATGCGTGGTAAACAGCAGATCATCAAAGCCCAAGTTCCTTTGTCGGAAATGCTCGATTATCAAGGGCGTTTGAATTCTATGACGCAGGCACGCGGCAGCTACAATATGGAATTTTCGCATTACGATCCGATTCCGGGTAATCTGCAGTCGAAAGTCATCGAACAAGCCAAAGCCGAAGGCAGAATCCGCACCGATGATGATGATGAATAACAATTTAAAATGATTTGCGGTAAATCGTAAATGATCTCTATTTGCGATTTACTGTTTTTTTACAAATATTATGTTGACAGCAAGCATTCTCGCCAAAAAAGCCGAAGTTCCCGTTTATACTGTTCGCCATTATACGAATATCGGGCTGCTTCACCCGTCGCGGCGTGAAGATAACGGTTATAAAATCTACAAACAATCCGATATTACTTTAATGCGTTTTATCACCAATGCGAAGGAATTGGGTTTTACCTTAAAAGAGATCGCTGAAATTCTAAGCAAAGCCGATCACGGAAAATCTCCCTGCCCGCTCGTGCGTGAAATTATTGATAAACGAATTAATGAAACACGCGAACAGATCAAAAACCTCAAAATACTCCAAGCTAAGATGGAAAATGCACGAACAACTTGGAAAAAAATGGAAGACGGTATGCCGGACGGACATTCCGTGTGTCATCTGATCGAATCTTTTGCCGATTAATTTTTTCTCCGCTTGACTTGATAGTAACTATTAAGTTGTAAAATGGTTTTGAAAAGCCGTAAAGCGGAAAGTTGTGAAGAAGTATATTCGACAGCCGCTTCTGCTTAGTTTATCCTCACCCGACCGGGCGATGAAGCTGTTTTTTTATCAATCCGATTCGCCTTTTATAATTTGAACGGAAGATTTTTTTTTGAAAATTTAAGGTAAAAAATTTCAGAACCTTTGATAGTGAAAAAATATTTTCTAAATAAAACAGGTAAGAGAAATGAAAGAATATATTGACCCGATCTGCGGAATGACCGTTACGCCGGAAACTGCCGCCGCAAAATATGAACCTGCGGACGGTGACGAAACGGTTTATTTTTGTGCGGTTGGATGTAAGGAAAAATATGTTTCGCAATTGGAAACCGGAAATGGCGAAATCTCGGATGTAACTAAAGCGAATATTTCAACAGAAAATGGCGAAAAAGTAGTTTCTCACGGCGAAATGCAAGCCGCTCCCGAAGGCGAATTTGTTGATCCCGTCTGCGGAATGTCGGTTGCACCCGAAACTTCAGCGGGAGAATACGAATTTGAAGGTGAAACATATTATTTTTGTTCAAAAGGTTGTGTAACAAAATTTCGCCAGAATCCGAAAAGTTTTCTCGAAGAAAAGGAAAAGGAAAAGCTCGAAGCCGAATCGCAGGGAACGGAATACACTTGCCCGATGCACCCGGAAATCTTGCAGATCGGACCCGGAAGCTGTCCGAAATGTGGAATGGCACTTGAACCGATGGTTATTTCGCTTGACGATAAACCCGATCCCGAATTAATTGATATGACACGGCGTTTCTGGATCTCCGCCGCTTTGACGATTCCGGTTTTCTTTCTCGCAATGGCTGAAATGATTCCGGGATTTAACGAAGTTATCCCGCCGAAAACCTCACTTTGGATTCAGTTTCTGCTCGCAACTCCCGTTGTGCTTTGGGGCGGATTTCCGTTTTTTGAAAGAGCCGTTGCATCGGTTAAAAACGCCAGCCCGAATATGTTCACGCTCATTGCAATGGGAACGGGGGCAGCTTATTTATACAGTTTGGTCGCATTATTTTTCCCGCAGATTTTTCCCGCTTCGATGCAAAATGCTGAAAATCTGATCGCCGTTTATTTTGAAGCGGCGGCGGTAATTATAACGCTCGTTCTGCTCGGACAGGTGTTAGAACTTCGTGCCAGAAGCCAAACTTCTTCGGCGATCAAAGAACTTCTCGGACTTGCACCCGACACGGCAATCGTCGTTTTTGATGACGGCACGGAAGAAGAAATTTCATTAAAAGACGTGCAGATCGGTGCGACTTTACGAGTCAAAGCCAACGAGAAAATTCCGGTTGACGGCACGATTTTGGAAGGCGAAACAAATATTGATGAATCAATGGTTACAGGTGAATCAATTCCGGTTGAGAAATCGGAAGGCGATAAAATTATCGGCGGAACGATCAACGGCAAACGGGGATTTTTGATGAAAGCCGAAAAGGTCGGAAGCGATACCTTGCTCGCTCAAATTGTCCGAATGGTCGGCGAAGCCCAGCGTTCGCAAGCACCGATTCAACGCCTTGTTGACATCGTTTCAGCTTATTTTGTTCCCGCCGTAATTGTAGTAGCAATCGTCGCATTTATCGTCTGGATGATCTTCGGTTCATTTACATATGCACTCGTCGCGGCGGTTTCGGTTTTAATAATCGCCTGCCCGTGTGCGTTGGGCTTGGCAACACCTATGTCAAGTATGGTCGGCACGGGACACGGTGCGAAAAACGGCGTTCTGGTTAAAAAGGCGGAAGCGTTAGAAATTTTGGAAAAAGTTAATACAATTATCGTTGATAAAACGGGAACTTTGACGGAAGGAAAACCGAAACTGCAAGCAGTAATTTCGGATTTCAAAGTAAATATATCAGAAGATGAACTGTTAAAATTGGTCGCTTCCTTAGAAAAATCGAGCGAACATCCGCTGGCGGAATCAATCGTTGAAGGTGCGAAGGAAAAAGGAATTGATTTGTTAAAACCCGAAAATTTTGAGTCGGTTACGGGCAAAGGCGTTTTTGGAAAAGTTGACGGCAAAGAAATCAAGATCGGAAACAGCGATTTTGTTTTTGGTGAAAACAGATCGGGCAATGCCGAATTTAATGACGGAATTTCGCAAGCCGGAAAACTTCAAACCGACGGACAAACCGTGATGTTTGTTTCGGTAAATGATGAATTTGCAGGACTCATCGGAGTTGCGGATTCGGTCAAGGAGTCTGCTAAAAATGCGATTGACGAACTTCATCGGCAGAATATCGAAGTTATAATGATGACGGGCGACAATGCAAAAACCGCCGAAGCCGTTGCGAAAAAATTAAATATTGACAAAGTTTTCGCCGGCGTTCTGCCCGAACAAAAAGCGGCAAAAGTTAAGGAATTGCAGGCTCAGGGCAAGATTGTGGCAATGGCGGGCGATGGTGTCAACGACGCTCCCGCACTCGCTCAGGCACAGATCGGAATTGCGATGGGAACGGGGACAGACGTGGCGATGGAATCGGCGGATATTACTTTGCTCAAAGGCGATTTACGCGGCATTTTGAAAGCGAAAAATTTGAGCCAAGCGACTATGAGCAATATTCGCCAAAATTTGTTCTTCGCATTCATTTATAATCTCGTCGGTGTGCCGATTGCGGCGGGAATTTTATTTCCGTTTATCGGACTTTTGCTCAGCCCGATGATCGCATCTGCGGCGATGACTTTCAGTTCGGTTTCGGTTATCTTAAATGCACTGCGGCTTAGAAATTTGAAGTTGTAAATGCAAAGCGAAAAACACAATTTTATTCCCGCCCTGCGTTTTCATTGGGCAACCAGATTTTACGATCCGTTAGTGCGTTGGACGACCAAAGAATATTCATTCAAGCGTGCTTTGATCGCACAGGCAAATTTGCAAAATGATCAGGTGATTTTGGATTTAGCGTGCGGCACGGGAACGCTTTCCATCGGTATCAAAAGACGTTTTCCCGACATTAAAATTTATGCCGTTGATGCGGATTCGGAGATTTTGAAAAAGGCTGAAAACAAAGCGTTCGAGCGGAATTTGAAAATAGATTTCCGACGAAGTTTTTCCGACGAATTGCCGTTTAAAAACGGGAAATTCGACCGCATTTTTTCGACACTTTCGTTCCATCATTTAACACACGAAGAAAAGATAAAAACTATCGGCGAAATTGTCCGTGTGCTGAAAAATGACGGCGAATTTCATTTGGCAGATTACGGTTTTCCGATCAATAGATCACAAAAAGTTTTATCAAATTTAATTCGCGTAATTGACGGCAATGAAACAACTTCGGACAATCTTAGCGGTCTTTTGGGGATTTTACTTAAAGAGAATGGTTTTGCAAAGGTCGAGAAAACCGGGCATTTCAATACCGTGTTGGGAACAATCAGACTTTTTCGAGCCTGCAAATAAAAAAACTTTCCCACGAATTACACGAATTTTCACGAATATGAGAGCAGAATTTTAACCGCAGATTTTCTCAGATATACTCAGATAAAAATTTATTTTACTGCAACAATATTTTTAAAATTCGTGTTCATTCGTGTAATTCGTGGGCAAAATTTCTTTTCTAAATTTTTAATTTATGAACAAAATCGCATTGGCAATTCACGGCGGAGCGGGAACGATTCTCAAGTCCGAAATTACCGCAGAAGTTGAAAAAGAATATCGTGACGGCTTGAGAAAATCGCTCGAAACAGGTTTGAAAATTTTGCAAAACGGCGGAAGTTCGCTCGATGCGGTTGAAGCGTCGGTTATCGTTTTGGAAGACATTCCATTATTTAATGCGGGCAAAGGTGCGGTTTTTACGCACGATGAAAAAAATGAAATGGACGCGGCGATTATGGACGGCAAAAACCTCGATGCCGGTGCGGTTGCATTTGTTAAAAATGTGAAGAACCCGATAAAACTTGCCCGTCTCGTAATGGAAAAAACCGAACATCACTTATTAGCCGGCGTTGGAGCAAATGAATTTGCCGAACAAATGAAGGTCGAATTTGCCGATGACAAATACTTTTTCACGGACTTTCGTTATCAACAATTATTAGAAGCAAGAGAACGCGGACAAGTTCAACTAGACCACGCTTCAGCGAATGAGATTTCAGATTTCCAATCTCAAATTTCAAATAAAGAAGAAAAGCCAACGAACAACGAACAACAAACAACTGACAACGAACAAAACAATCGAAAATCGAAAATCGAAAATCGAAAATCGAAAATGGGAACTGTCGGTGCGGTAGCTTGTGATAAAAACGGCAATTTAGCGGCGGCGACTTCGACGGGTGGGATGACGAATAAAAAGTTCGGACGCATCGGCGACACACCGTTAATTGGTGCGGGAACTTATGCCGATAACAAAACCTGTGCGGTTTCCTGCACCGGATACGGCGAATATTTTATGAAAGCGGTAACGGCTTTTGATGTTGCGGCTCGGATGAAATATAAAAATTCGAGTTTAAAGGATGCGGCGAAAGAAGCGATTGATTATTTGACCGAAATTGGCGGCGAGGGCGGTTTGATCGCGGTTGATAATTCGGGAAATGTTGCGTTGCCGTTTAATTCCGAAGGAATGTATCGCGGTTGGATTAATGAGAACGGTGAGATTGTTGTAAAAATTTACAGGTAATTTGCACTTATTATACAAATTATTTTAATCTAAGCATTCTCGATTTTCTCACGATATTCGTCAACATAAGCAATATCTTTGCTTACCGTATCTGCTAAGATCACGACTAACTCGCCTTCCTGAGCGTCATCAAAAGCACCAAAAATCGCGTCTTTCGATTCTTTTACTATTTTAAAATCAATTTCTCTGCCACTTTCTGCGATGCCTTCTTTGAATAATTTGTAAATTTCATCTTCGGTACGTCCACGCAAATAATCGCCGCGGCGAATAATCAGTTTATCGAAGGTTTCGGCAGAGAGTTTGCCCATTTCGCGTATGTCTTCGTCGCGTCTGTCGCCGACTCCGCTCAAGATTCCCGTTAATTTTGTTGAGTTTAAGTTTTTAATAAATTCACGCAAACCTTTAAATCCGGCTGGATTATGAGCGAAATCCATCAAGACTGTAAAATCTTTTATTTCGATAATATTTAAGCGTCCCGGAGTTTGGGAAGTTGATGGTGTGAATGATGTTAAACCGACTCGTATATCTTCGATTGAAACACCGTGAACAAAAGCCGCGAGCGTTGCCGCCAAGACATTTTGAATCATAAACTCGGCTTTTCCGCCAAATGTTAATGGAATATTGATGACTTTTTCAACTCGAACCTTCCATTGTCCTTTCAAAATTGTTACATAACCGTTTTCAAATACGCACGAGATTTTATTGTTTTTTATCTGCTTTTTGATGTATTTATTATTCTCGTCCATCGAAAACAAAACGGTTTTGCCGTCCACCAATTCACGCATTTTATAGACGTTTTCATCGTCGGCATTCAACACGGCAAAGCCTTCTTCGGAAACACTTCGCGGCACGACCGATTTAACTCTAGCCAAATCTTCAAGCGTATTGACATCTTTTAAGCCGAGATGATCCGCCGTAATATTCGTTACAATCGCAATATCAGAATGGTCGTAACCGAGTCCCGAACGGATGATTCCGCCGCGTGCGGTTTCTAAAACGGCAATATCAACCGTTGGATCTTTCAAAACTAATTGAGCAGAAACCGGTCCCGTATTGTCGCCTGAAACGATTTTGTTGTTTTGAATATAAGTTCCGTCAGTCGTTGTAAAACCGACCGTGCAGCCTGTTCCACGCAAGATATGGGCGATCAGTCGGGTTGTCGTGGTTTTTCCGTTTGTTCCCGTGATCGCAATTATCGGAATTCGCGTCGGAGTTCCGGGCGGGAAAAGCATATCAATCACATATTCCGCTACGTTTCTGCCGATTCCTTCCGATGGTTCGAGGTGCATACGAAATCCCGGAGCGGCATTTACTTCGATTATTCCGCCGCCATTTTCCGTTAAAGGTTCGGAAACATTCGGTGCGACAACGTCAATTCCCGCAATGTCCAAGCCTATAATTTGGGCGATTCGTTCAAATAAAAATACGTTTTCGGGATGAACTTCATCGGTTCGGTCAATTGCCGTTCCGCCGGTTGAAATATTGGCGGTTGATTTTAAATAAAGTTTTTCACCATTTTCCAAAACGGTTTTGAGCGTATATTTTTTGCGTTTGAGAAGTCTTTTTGTTTGCGAATCAACATCAATCTGCGTTAAAACATTTTCGTGTCCGTAACCACGACGCGGATCAGAATTTATTTTGTCAATTAATTCCTGAATCGTGCTTTTTCCATCGCCGATAATATGTGCGGGAGTTCGCTCTGCTACGGCAACAAGTTTATTATTAACCACCAACGCACGGAAATCTTCGCCGCTCAAGGATTTTTCAACGATCACATTTTGTGAATGTTCCTTTGCCTTAGCAAAAGCCGTTTTTGCTCCACGCATTGTTTTAATTCCAATCGTCGCACCGCGTCCGTGATTTGCGTCGAGCGGTTTGATAACTATCGGAAAACCGATTCGCTCAACCGTGTATTCCAAATCTTCTTCTTCACGAATCCGATACCCCTTCGGCACGGGAACGCCCATATCGCCGAGCGTTTTTTTCGTCGCATCCTTATCGCCCGCTAAGTCCACGGCGATCATATTCGTTTTGTCGGTCGTTGTCGCTTGAATTCGCTGCTGATTTACGCCGTAGCCGAGTTGGACGAGCGAATATTGATTTAAGCGAATATACGGAATTCCGCGTTTTTCAGCTTCGTCAACAATCGAACCCGTGCTTGGACCAAAGCGGACATCTTCCCGAATCTCACGCATTTCCTGAACGTCTTCGGCAATTGATTCTTTGATTTTTTCAAGGTCTGTTCCTTCCGCTAAATCCAGAAAAATCCTTACGGCGGAACGAGCCGCAAAGCGTCCGACTTCTTCTTCAAAATATGCAAAAACGACATTATAAATTCCCTTCTCATCGGTTTCCCGTGTCCGTCCGTAACCGACATCCATTCCGGCAAGCGTCTGCAATTCGAGTGCAAAATGTTCGATAACGTGACCAGCCCAAGTTCCCTCTTTAACCCGCTCTAAAAACCCACCCTCCTCACCGTAACTGCATCCGTGTGTTTTCAAACTCGGCATAGCTTTCGTCATACGTCCGTAAAAACCTTTGATCTTATTAGTTGGCTTCTGCTCATAATCCTCAATATCGAGCCGCATTATGATAAGCCTTTTGCGATAACCGCTCCAATAATTCGGACCGCGTAATGTTCTGATTTCTAAAATTTGCATATGTTTTAAATAATCAATTTAAAGAGATTAAGAAAACGAAACAGAACGCGGAGTTCGCAGATCAGGCGAATTTCCGCAGATTTAATTTTAAATGTTTTTAATCCGCCTAAATCATTAAAACCCGCGAAATCCGCGTTCTGTTTTCATAAAAGTTTAGTCAATATCAGGCAACAAAAATTCCTTCGTTGGTGAAATCGGTTTTCGTGCAAAATAATCATACAACAAACCGTCATTTAAGATATGAATTTTTGCGTCGAAAATGCTGAATGCTTCGTTGTCTTCGACTTCGGCGATTTCATTATAGGAAATAGCCGAACCATCAACAATTGTTACAGTTCCCTCGCCGTGGACTTCTAAAACGCCGTCTTTGTTCAAAATTACCGCCGTGTTTTCATCAATTCCGATGCCGAGATTATACGGATTATAAGCGACCGCCGTTATCAGACGGCTGATTCTTCCGCGTTCGGTAAAATGCTGGTCAATAATTATGTTTTTAATAAATCCTAAGCCCGGCGAAAGCCTGACCGAATCTTTGTGCGGATGCGGAGTTGATTGACCGCGAACGATCATCGTGGAACTCATACTTGCCGCTCCCGCACTTGTTCCGGCAATTACGAGATCGGTTTCACGTGCTTTTTCACGAATTTTTTGGGAAAAATCAGTCCCGCCCATTAATGATGTCAGACGCATCTGATCGCCGCCCGTCATAATCACACCCGTTATTCCATCCAGCATTTTGTCTGCATCAATATCACAAATATCCTGCCGCGAAATTGCCCGCAGAGTCCGAGGATTTTCCACACCGAGTTGTTGAAATGCCCGCGTGTAAACATCAGCAGCGAATTCGGGGTAATCCGAAGCGACGGGAATTATTAAAATTTCCGCATTTTTACCACCCGCCAGAGATATGAATTTCTTCAAAATCCTGCGTTCGTTGTATTTATCTTCCGCACCACCGATTACGATTAAATGTCCGCCGATAATCTCGCGGTGTTTTCTAGTTGTCATTTATAAATTTATATTTGTTGTTTGGTTTGAATAAATCTTTTGAAATAAGGTATTTCAAAGTTTATGCGAGGTCAAGAATGGAATGGTTTTTAATTGAATTATAATCAGCTTTTTAGTAATTTCTTGGAAATCTGGAAATACATATAACAGAACGCTTGATTACGCGGATTTATTAGATTTACGCGGATTTAATTGTTAAAAAAATCTGCCTTCATCCGCGTTCTAATCTGCTTTAGATTTTGTATCGCAACCACAATCGCTTCCGCAGCCGCTGCTTTTTTGCGTGAAAGATTTGGATTTACGCCAGATATTCAAGCCGAAATATGCGGACGCAAATGCGATGATTACAAAGACTATAATTATTTGAAAATTCATATTTTTTAACAATGACAATCGCCGCAAGTTTCGCCGCGAAGTGCTTCAAATGCTTCTTTGACAATAATCGGAATCATCAACAGAGCCGCTGCCGAATCCGCCCACCACCAACCGAACAGAGCATTTAAGCTCAATCCAACAAGCAAAATTGCCGAAAGATATGCACAAATATCTGTTTGTCGTGAATCGGCTTTCATCGCTTTACTGTTCAGATTTTCCGCAACCTTGAGTTTTGCCAAAGCAAGCAAAGGCATAATAATTACGGACAAAACCGCCAATCCGATTCCGACAAAACTAACCTGCGGAGGTTCAAAATACATTAAGGATTTAACTGCATCAAAAGCGATATAACCTGCAAGCAGCAGAAAACTTACACCGACTAATTTCAACGCAAATTTCTCACGTTCTTCGCCGCGTTCTCCTTCCTGCAAACGCCACAACAGGACAATTCCCGAACTGCTTTCGATTATCGAATCAATTCCGAATCCGATCAAAGACGTGCTCCCCGCGACCAACCCCGCACCGATAGCAACAAATGCTTCGATCAAATTCCAACCGATCGTAAAAAACTCCAAGAGTCTTCCGCGTCGAATATTTTCAGTTTGAAATGTTTTTTGATTTTCAATAACATTGTCCATTGAATTCTATCAGCTAAACCCCAAAAATCTTCCGCCTTGATAAGTTATAAGCGAAGCGATATAAGCCAAAACCGTCATATATCCGAACATAAAAATCACCCACGACCACGAATTCGTTTCCCGCCGGACTATCGCCAGCGTTGACATACACTGCATTGCCAACACAAAAAACACCATCAAAGATAAAGCTGTCAGCGGTGTCCAAACTTTACTTCCATCAGATTTTTTGGCGTTGCGAATGGCATTTATCAATGTCGGAGATTCTTCCGTCGCATCGTCGCCTACGTTGTAAATTATGCTTAAAGTTGAAACCAAAACTTCTCTCGCTGCAAAACTTGCAATGATCGCCACGCCGATCTTCCAATCAAATCCGAGCGGTGAAATAACAGGCTCAATCGTGTGTCCGAGCATTCCCGCATAGCTGTTTTCCAACTGACTGCTGACAATTTGATCTTCAATTATCGGACTTCCCGAATTATCATCCTCCTGAATTTTAACTGCTGACTGCTGACTGCTGACCGCTGACTGCTCCCCGCTTCGCGGAAAATACATCAACGCCCAAAGAATTATCGAAATTGCCAGAATTATCGTCCCCGCACGTTTTATAAAAAGCAACGCCCGCGTGAACATATTCTGAATGACCGTTCTGAAATTCGGCAGACGATACGGCGGAAGTTCCATTACAAAAGGCGGCGGAGGCGATTTTAAAATCGTTTTTTTCAAAACAAATGCCGCAATGACCGCAACAAAAATTCCAAGCGAATACATCGCCAGCATCAAAACCGCACCGAGCGAAATGAAGCCGAAAACCGTCTGTCCCGCAAAAAATGCCGCAATCATCAAAGCATAAACCGGCAGACGTGCCGAACAACTCATAAACGGAGCGATCATAATCGTTGCCAATCTATCGCGTCTGTTTTCAATCGTCCGCGTCGCCATTATTCCCGGAATCGCACAGGCAAAACTAGACATCAAAGGCAAAAATGCTTTACCGTGCAAACCGACACGCGACATTAATTTATCCAGAAGAAACGCTGCACGAGCCATATATCCCGTATCTTCGAGAATCGAAATAAATAAGAAAAGCAGCAAAATTTGCGGTAAGAAAATCAAAATTCCGCCGACTCCGGCGATAATTCCGTCAACAATCAAATCACGCAAAATCCCTTCTGACATTTGATTTCCGACAAATTCACCCAATGATCCGAATCCGGCATCAAGCAAATCCATCGGCAAAGCCGCCCAAGTAAAGATCGTTTGAAATACCAGCAGGAGAATTGCGACCAAGATCACAAGACCGAAAAATTTATGCGTTAAAATTCGGTCTATCTTTTCCGAAAACCTTGCTTCGGATTCATCAAACGGTTTAACCGATTGTTGATAAACTTCGGAGATAAAATTGTAACGGGCAAAAATCTGCTTGTTCGCAGCTTGATTGTCCGAAAGGCTCAAATGTATATCGTCTTCTTCGATGGTTTCGCTAAAACCGTTTCCATTTGAAATCCAAGTTGTTTTCGGTTTTTCAAGGCTTTTTGCGGTTTTAAGAACTTCATTTGATAATTCTTCAATTCCGATCTTCTGTTTTGCTTTGACGGCAATAACAGGAATTTTCAGGAATTTTGAAAGTTTTTTGACATCAATTTCGAGGTTTTGTTTTTCCGCTAAATCAACCATTGTCAGAGCGATGATTACGGGAATTCCGAATTCCAACAATTGAGTTACCAGATATAGATTTCGCTCAAGATTTGTCGCATCAACCACGGCAATTACCGCACTTGGTTTCGGAACTTCCGCAAGTTTACCCATCAAAATTTCGCGGGCAATTTTTTCATCCAAAGATGTTGCGTCAAGACTGTAAAGTCCGGGCAGATCAATTAGTTTAAGATGCTCGTTTTCAACCGTCCAATTTCCCTCTTTGCGTTCAACCGTTACGCCCGAATAATTCGCAGTTTTCTGACGCATTCCCGTCAGGGCATTGAAAAGCGTTGTTTTTCCCGCATTCGGATTCCCCGCTAAAGCAACCGTTAATTGCGAATTGCGGATTACGGTTTGAGGATTTTCGATGGTTTTTGTGTTGTTTAATGCTTCCAAATAAATGTTTCCGCTATTTCTGCGTTTCCTTATTCAATTTGTTTCTATAACTTCAATCGTTTCCGCTTCATTCCGACGCATCGCCAAACTATAGCCGCGAACACGAACCTCGATCGGATCGCCGAAAGGTGCGGTTTTTATAACCCGAATTAAAACACCCGGCACAATTCCCATTTCCATCAGACGCTTTGAAATTCTGCCGTTCCCACGAACACTTTTAACCCTTGCGGTTGCTCCGATTTCTAAATTTGCCAGTGTCATATTATTTTATAAAATTCGGGGGTTTCCGAACAATAATAAATTTTAGACTAATTGAAATCTAATTTCAATTTCAATAAGATTATTTATATATTTATATTTGAACATTATTTTTAAAATTCAGCTTTTATTTTGGCGGAAAAGTTGTAACGGAAACCAGATCGGCTTGATATTCTCCGGCTGAAAGTCTTAGAGGTAAACGGTTTACATCAAGTCCGAGCCACAAGCGTAGGTTTAAATTATCAATCGTTTGATTGCCGGTTTTGATGGTTATTAACTGAGCGGGAACTTTTTCGCCTTTTAAGTTTATAATTTCACTCGCTGAAGGTCTGAGCGTAAAAATATATGCCTGATCGCCTAAAAAGACTGCAACGCGGGTGTCATTTACGGGATTTTCACGGTTAAGACTCGGCTTTAAGTTAAATGAGCGAATGGCGTAAGCCAGTGATAAGATGCTGTGTGTTCCAACCGGGATTTCCACTCTGTTCGTTCCGTTATAAACCACCAACCCGTTTTCCTGATCGAATTTGGTTATCTGATTAAAGCCGCTTAAAGCGTTCGATAACTTTATTTCGGTCAGGCTCGGCATCAGAGAAACCGGATCAACCTGCGAAGTTATGCCGTCATTTAAATTGATGATCGGTATGGATTGTGGTGCGACGCTTTTGGTAAAAGCCGCTAAAAACAAACTGTCCTTACCCAAAACCTGTTTGCGTTCTTTTGCCTGCAAAGTAACCGTACCGAAATCCTGATTTTGTTTTGTGATTTTAAATTCCAGAGTTTCCCCCAGATCAAAGGGCAATCTTTCGATCAACGGCTGATTTTCTACATAAGGAGTCGGAGTCGGTGCGGGAGTCGGCGTTCTTGTCGGAATTGGCATCGGAGTCGGAGTCGGTATCAGATCGGGATTTGTGTCGTATTTAAAGATTTGAATGCTGGCTAGTTCGGCTTTAAAGTTTCCTTTGGAAGTCGTCAAACGCACCAAAACAGGCACTTTCCGCTCGTCGGAACTTAAGTTCAAAGTCAAATTAGATATTCCCGATTCGATCAGATACGGGCTTTGGACATTTATTTTTTTCGTATCAAAATTACCGACACCGCTTTGAACTTTTTCGCTGCCCACCGTTTGAATTGTGAAATTGTAAACCTTTCCATTTTCCTGTAAAAGAAATGTGCCGACTCCGTTTGAATCTCTGATTTTATAGATAAGACTTAGAAGATCGTAATTTGAAGCTGGTGAATTGACAAAATTTTCAACCGATTCTATCGGCATAATTCCGGCATTTGAAACCTTTCGCACATAGATCGGCAAACCCGTTTCCGCCGAAACGAAGGTCATCCATTCTTCGTCCAAAAGATAAAATGCGGCACTCAGCAAATCCATTGATTTTAGTTTTGCCGATAATTCAAAGGCATCCCGCCCGTCCAGTTTTCCGCGTGAAACGACTGAAATTTCCGCATAAGCGGCATTATTAAAATTTTCAAATGAGATATTATAGGTCAGCCGTTCGCCGACCTGAAAAGGAATGTTAGTTTGAGTGTGTGCAACTTTTGTCTGAAAAACTGCAAAAAACAGAAGCAAAAAAATTCCACTCAAACTTAAGGTTAGGGTGAGTTTCTTTAACTGTAATTTGTTTGAATCGTTTTTTTTCATTAAAAACTTTAGAGATTTATGTCTTCAATTATTTGCCTGACGGCTTTAATTTTATTGTCCGCTTTTGTAATAGGTCGCCCGATCACCAGATAATCAGAGCCTTCCCGCAATGCTTCCGCCGGAGTCGTTACACGCTTTTGATCGTCATTTGTTGCAAAACTTGGGCGAATTCCGGGAGTTACGACCAAAAAATCTTCTTTTTCGATATTTTCACGGATGGTCTTTAATTCCTGCGGAGATGCGACGACTCCATCCAAACCGCACTCGGCGGAAAGTTTCGCCAGATTTACAACCTGTTTTTTAATACCCTTTTCAATCCCGGCTTGCTTCAAACCGTTTTCATCTAAACTCGTCAAAACCGTTACGCCAATGATTTTCGGCGGTTCGATGCTTTCCTTTTCGCAAAATTCACGAACTTCAAGGGCTGTTCTACGCATCATTTCCGTTCCGCCGAGAGCGTGGATATTAAACATCCAAATACCCAGTTTAGCAACTTCGATTGATGCTTTTGCAACCGTATTGGGAATATCGTGAAATTTAACATCGAGAAAAATTTTGATGCCGTCATCCACGATTTCCTTTATAAAAGATGCACCTGCCGAAGTGAATAGTTGCAGTCCGATTTTAAAAGCCCCCACATCATCACGCAATTCTGCAATAATTTCTTTAGCTTCCCTTTCGGTCGGAACATCTAAAGCTACGATAATTTTTTCCTTTTTCACTTTTTCTATTTTATATTTGATTGACTTTTTATTGATTCGGAAACGATCCGGCGAAGAAATTTGTTAAGCCGCAGCGAAGCGTTTGTCAGAACTCTTTTGTCATTATCAATAAAATGTTGAAAAGCAAGAGCCGTTTTTATATTTGCAGAGTCTTTTTCTTTGTGAAACTTCCAACAGCTTGCTCCCGCTTCTCTTATTTCAAAAGCGGAATCTCTTGCCTTGAATGCTTCCGTTTGATTATTCAGGTTTGAAAAAATCACGCTTTGCATAAATTTTGCATCAGCGAATTTGTCGTCTATTTCCAATGCTTTATTAAAAAATTCTAAAGATTTGTCATAATCGAAAATCTGAAAATAACAGCTTCCGATCAAATAATAAATTTCCGCCTCTTTGCAAACTTCCGAACATTCTTTAAGAGCCGCCAATGCTTCATTCCAATTTCCTTCATACGCCGCCAAAATTCCCCAGACATAATTTGCACAAATCATAGTTTCGCCAATTCCGGCTAAGACGCTTAAAAACTTTCTCGATTTTTCCGCCTGTGCTTCATCGGCAAAGATTACGCCGAGCAAAAGCAAAGCGTTTGTTTCCTGCGGAGAAAGATCATAAACCTTTTGCAAGTAAAGTTTAGCCGAATCGAATTGATCCGAATGAAACAAATTTTCAGCGATAAACAAATGCAGAGCAATATTTTTCGGCGACAAAAGTGCGGCTCGTTCGAGTGTGCGGAAACCTTGTTTTTCCTCGTTATTTTTTAGAAGTTTAATACCTTCTTCGACCAAATGAGAAAACAATTCGATATTGCTGTTTTCATAACCGGCATAGATTTTTTTGAGCAATTTTTGCTGACGGTTTTCGCCTTCGGCTTCGGATTTTTTATTTTCGTAATTCTGTAAAAACTTATCAGCCAAATCAATTGCAATCTCAGGATTGACATCTTTTAACGAATCCATAAAGGAACTGATAATAAGTTGAGTTTTCTCAAAGTTATCGCCTTGTTTTGAAATAAATTCATAAGCCATTGCGAGTTGTTCGGTGATTTGTCCGAGTCTGAACTCCAGCAACGAAACTCTTTCTAAAAGATGATCTTCATAAAATGTAGGAAACACATCATCCTCGTGCCGCATAGACGGCGGCAGGGTTACGATCATCAGGCGTGTGCCGCATTCACTGCAACTTGCTTCGCCCGGTTCGTTTGCCGCCCGGCATTTTTGGCAGTAATGTGAAATTTTATCCATTTTTTAATCGTATTCGAGCGGATTTTTGAACGGTTTATCGGAATTTTTATCGGCACGTTTTAAGGCATCCTGAAATTTTTCTTCCAGAATTCGCTGACGGTCTTTTTGTGCCTGCTGTTCTTGGGAAAAAATCTGCTCGCGTAGTTCCTTTTGCTTGTCCAACTGATGTTTCAGATCATCAAACGAACCCAAACTTTTTTTCTTTTCTTCATGGGAAATAATCGCTCCGGTCTGACCGTCAATATTTAAGACGGCTTCACAGCAAGGACATTTTACGCTGATCTTTTCCATAACGATTTAGATTATAACGCAATTTTCAGATTTTAAAAGCTAAAAAGGCGGAAATCCGACAGTTATGGAGGGTGCTGTTTAATTACCGGCTTGGTAATTTGCAAACAGCACCCTTGTTGACACGCGGGTTTCCGCCCTTATATATCGTAATACATCGAATACTCTAACGGATGCGGACGCAGACGGAGTTTATCAACCTCGTTTTTTGTCTTGTATTCGATCCAACGCTCGATCAATTCTTTTGTAAAGACATCGCCTTTGAGCAAAAATTCGTGATCGTCTTCAAGTGCTTTTAACGCCTGTTCCAAAGAACCGGGAAGCGACGGGACATTTTTCAACTCTTCCGGCGGAAGATCGTATATGTCTTTGTCGAGCGGTTCGCCCGGATCAATGCTGTTTTGAATTCCGTCAAGACCAGCCATCAGAATTGCGGCAAAACACAAATACGGATTGCAACTCGGATCGGGCGGACGAAATTCGACTCTTTTCGCTTTCGGACTTTGCGAAAACATCGGAATACGAACTGCGGCGGAACGGTTTCTTGCCGAATATGCAAGATTGACGGGTGCTTCAAAACCCGGCACGAGCCGTTTATAACTGTTCGTTGTCGGTGCGGCAAAAGCGATTATGGCGGGTGCGTGTTTTAATAAGCCGCCGATATAAAATTTTGCCATTTCGGACAATCCGGCGTATTCATCGCCGCTGAACAGAGGTTCATCATCCTTCCAGAGCGACGAATGGCAGTGCATTCCCGAACCGTTGTCGCCGAAGATCGGTTTCGGCATAAATGTTGCGGTTTTTCCGTAAGATTGTGTCGTGTTTTTAACGATGTATTTAAATAACATCAAATTATCCGCTGTGTGAAGCAAATCGGAAAAGCGAAAATCAATTTCGCATTGTCCGGCGGTAGCAACTTCGTGGTGATGACATTCGACGTGAATTCCGACTTCGGACAAGATCGAAGAAATCGTATTTCTCAGATCAATTAGCGAATCCGCCGGAGCAGTCGGGACATAGCCTTCCTTGGCACGTATGTGATAACCCAAATTCGGATTCAAATCATCTCCCGCACGCCCCGAATTCCAATGTCCTTCTTCGGATTCGATCTTATATCCGACCGTGTTTTGGTCATTTTGATAAGAAACGCCGTCAAAGACAAAAAATTCGGCTTCCGGTCCGAAAAAAACCGTGTCGGCAATTCCCGTAAATTTCAGATAGCTTTCGGCTCTTTCGGCAACCGAACGCGGATCGAGTCCGTAGCCTTCTTTGGTGATCGGATCAACGACTTTGGCAATAAGGCAGATCGTCGTGTCTTCGGTAAAAGGATCAACCCAGCATCTTGACGGATCGGGAATCAAAAGCATATCCGATTCATTAATTGCCGCCCAACCTCTTAGGGATGAACCGTCAAATCCGAATCCTTCTTCAAATGAATCTTCGGTCAATTGATTAATCGGATAAGTTAAATGATGCCAAGAACCGACCAAGTCGGTAAATCTGATGGATACGAATCTGGCTTCCTGATCCGTTGCGTAGCTTAAAACATTTTTTGCGTTCATTTATTCTCCTGATCTTATATTTAGATTTAAATTAAAAAAAGCAATGCAAATAAAAGCATTTAATTTAAAAAAAATCCTTTTGAGTTATCCGTCATAAATAGAATGGAAAACTCCAAATGCTTTTATTTGATTACTAAATATTTGACAGTTTTGTTATGTTCTAGCGGACTAACAAAGAAGCATTTTACAACAAGAAGTTGAAAATTCACAAACCTAAAATCAACAAAGTTTGAATTTAAATATGTTCTTTGATTTTATTGAACTTTATGCCGATTAATATTGCATATAAGGATTTTGTATGCTTTCATCAAAAGTCCTGAAACCGTTGATTTACGGCTGATTCACGTCAATACTTTCCTGTCCGGCTGAGGCGACAACCTTTCCTTGTTCATCAATTATCATTACCTTTTTGAAATCTTTATCTTTTCCTAAACTCCTTATTTTTCTAAGGAAATTTTCCTTTTCACCTTTTTCCAGCAGATTCCAGGAAGGTTTGGAGATGGCAAAAAAAGTATCTTGGCTTATTCTTGCTTCGTGTATATGGTCATTGAGAAACGAGCGTTCAAGATTTACCTGTTTTACGCCGGAAGGTAAGACGTTATTCTCTACGCCGGCGGAAGAATTCCAATTTGTATAGTAAAACAACCCTGAAAAGAGTATAATGATTACCGCACTAACCAATAACCATTTATTAACTTTAAGCGGATTTGATTTCTTGACGTTTTTCCGAGATTGCGTTTGATGCGATTTTTCAGAAACTTCCGGGGCTTCTTTATTTTGCTTTTGAGAGATTTTTTCCGTAAGTCTTTCTGCCGGAGATTCTTTGATTATTTCAACTGCCTTTTTTTCCTTTAACAACTCAATAAGTTCCAGAGTTTTACTGGTTGCTTCTGAAATAGCTTCGTCGTACAGAACTCCGTATTTTTCACCCAGATTGCTCTGATTTCTTTCTTTTTCAATAAGTTCTACATATTTATTTCCAATCACGACGTTACATTCAATGGCGGCAGAAACTATCTGGGGAGAAAAGAAATTTTCACTCGTTTTCTCCTTAAAAACTTTAACCCGCTTGAAAAAATCGGTTTGTATTAAGTCATTAAATTTCTCGGCACTTTGAACTTCATCAATAAACTCCTGAAATTGCAGAACGCACAACAGTATTTCAGAATCGTCCTCTTGAACCGAATACAGCGGAACGCTTGACCAATCTGCATAAAGTTCCTTTAAATGCTGTGAGATTTCTTCCTTGCTAAATAATATTTCCCTTCTGTCATTTCCGATCTCTTTTGTAAATAAACGGGTAACGATCAGATCAAACTTACTGCGAATAGGTTCGGAATAGGGCGAATTTCTGTAAAAACGGGCTAATGCCATCAATGCTCTCGAACTCAGACTCGGTTTTGTTTCTTCACAAAAACGCCGGAACTGAGCCGCAACAATGTTTCTATCCCGCCTTGAAAGCGAAGAATACCAATCTTCGGTTTCCTGCATCAACTGAAATTCCGCTTGAGCGTGTTCGGGCGATTTGACATCTTCTATCTTTAGAAAATTATGAAGTGCCTGTTTAACTTTAATATCATTATAAATAGCTGAAACGGACTTCATTTGCTCACGTTCTATGCCGGAAAGAACGTGTTCAACCATCTGTAAGCCCATTACTTCATCCATTGCACGCTGTTTATAAAAATCTTTTACAACATCTTCTTCTAACTCATCTTTTTTATCGGTATTTTCAAAACTCTCTTCAACCAAATCATCTGTATCAACTTCAGAGCTTTCTTGAGTTTCTGAGATACCATTACCTTTGATATGGATTGATTCGGTTTTTATATTTAAAGTTTTCGGAAAACCGTTACCCTTTTCGATAACAGTGTTTTCCAACAGATTCTCCTCTTTTAATTCCTTAACAAAACTTTCAAATAAATTCATATTTTTAATGAAGTAATTTATTCGGGGCTAATACAATTATTTGTAAAAACTTCTTTCACAATGTTTGAAGCATCAACTGAAATTACGCAGGGCAGGTTGCTTTGGGTAACGGCTTTAGTGGCAATGATCTCGAAATTATTCTTTAATTCTTCATCAGTTGCCGGAGTCATTGTCAGGGTAAAAAGTCCTTGTTTGATACTCGTTGTTCCGTCGTAAGTTCCGATCGCTTCACCGGCATCGGCACTAAGTTCATTTAATCTGGCAAATCTGTTGTTTCTTGAATAAAAGGTAATTTGGGCTTTGGCTGCGACCTTCAATCCGGCGTAACCTTTCGTATTCTCGGCTTTTCCCACTGCTTTAACAAGATACGGAATTGCGATTGAAGCAATAGTCCCGACTATTACTAAAACTATTAAAAGTTCGATTAAAGAAAAACCGTTTTGTTTTGAATGTTTCATTTATCTTATGCTCTTAAAATTAATCTGGCGGGATTAAAAGTAACAAATATTGTCAACCGTGCCGGACAAGTTATGTCAACTAACCCTTTTTAAAATAGGATTTAGCCTAAGATAGAAGCCTCAATTGTGAAGGTCGGCTTAAATCTAATTATTTTCTAAGGCAAAGTTTGTGCCATATTTGAATATAATTTTTTATTTTTTACTGATGACATTAGTTTAATTTTTTTTAGATGATAATTTGGATTTTTTCCGTAAATTTTTATTTCTTCCTGATAATAATCAACAAATCTTCGGGAAAATGTGGTAATCTATAATTAATTTTATAAAACATTCTATTGTTTTTTAGTTACTTTATTTAGACCGCGTGAATCCATTGGCAGACATAATTTAAGCTATACTATCCGTTTTTATTGACATACAGCACTTTATTGTAAAAATATTGAATTAACGGTCAAGATGATTATTATCTTAATTAATATGATTAAGATGATTTTTTTTAGGTTTAATCCAATGAAACGACTCTTTAAAAAATACATTTATAAAAAATCAATGGTTGAAAAAATATGTAAATTATTATACAAAGAATGTTTTTGCCGAAATTTTAAAATACAATAAGATATTATTTGATACGGAGAATATATGACAGCAAAACGTAAAACAAAGGCTTCAAAATTTTTAACTGTTCCGACACGACCGATTCCGGTTGATCGTGATCGGTCTGTTGCCGGTTTGTTAGAGAAGATGGAAGGAGCGGGATTCGGTGCGAAACAGTTAGCCGAAGCCCATCGGATTTGGATTGATATGTTGGACGATAATGTAACGATCTATTTTTGTGCATCGGGAAATCTAGTTCCCGCCGGACTGCGTCGCCTTTTGGCTTATATCGTCAAAAACAGATTTGTGGATGTGCTGGTTTTTTCAGGCGATGTCCTGTTTCACGATATACACGAAACACTCGGACGCAATCATTTTCAGGCTCATTCGAGTATGAGCGATGAAGAACTCGAAGAAAATGAAGTTACCAGAGTCGGCGATCTTTTATCCAGCGACGACGAATACAAGGAAGCCGACGAATGGATCGGAAGCGTTATCAATCAACTCGAATTATCCCGCGAATATTCAAACCGTGAATTTCTGCATCTGGTCGGGCGGGAATTAGCCGAGATCGCTCACGAAGACGGTATTCTGACCGCCGCCTTTAAATCCCGCGTTCCGGTATTTTGTCCCGACTTGCAGGAATCCGCTTTATCCGTCGGTATTGCCAGAGCAAGATTTGAAAAGAAAATTAATTTCACTCTCGATTTGACTCAGGATACGTTGGAATTAATGCAAATTGTTCAAAAAACCCGCAACTCCGGTGTTATTACATTAGGCAGTGTTTCGAGTCAGGATATGGTTAATGTAGCTGAAGTTACATCATACATAACCCGTTCAGCCGCCCGCGGTCATAAATACGCAATTACAATGAATACGGACGGGATACCGCTTGATGTCCGAACTCCTTCGATCAACGGGAGTCATAGACAAATGTTCGGTAAATTACTAAAAAATGCAATAACCGCTTATGTTCCCTGTGATCCTTCAATCGGACTTCCGATGCTGGTTACGGCACTTTCACAAACAGCGGCAAAATTTATAAAATCCCGTAAACATCCCCAATTTACACTTGCCGGTAAAGAATTAAACGTAGAAATACCGTAAATTGTATTTTGAACCGGCTATTGAAAGTAAAGCGGTTTGGTATTTGAATTTATTTGATTACCAAACCGCTTTTTTGCATCTATAAAAATACATATCAAATCTGGTTCTAATAAAATTAGTATAATCTATAAATATTAAACATTAGTTTTAATATTTGATATAATTTGAGTAATATTTATGGATACCAAGTTTCTGGAGTAATATTATGATTAATAAAATGAAGAAAATTCTTACAAGAAATCTTTTACTTTTAGGTTTAATTTCTATTTCCGTATTTTTGGGGGCTTGTAATACCGGCTATTTCGATACTTCACAGCCTGAGCAAAATGTAAAAAACAATGAACCGAAGTTGCCGCCGCAGCCTGTGGTGGTTGACGGGATCAGAACATCTTATGCGGATTTGGTCGAACGCACCGCACCCGCTGTTGTGCAGATAACCGTTTCCAAAAAACAAGAACAAGCTCAAAGACCGACGAGTTTAGAAGAATTATTCAAGGATTCCCCGCTTCAGCCTCCACGAGGACGGCAGGACCAAGAACAGAGAGTAGTTCAGGGCTTCGGTTCGGGCGTAATCGTAAAAAAAGACGGAACAATTTTAACCAATCATCACGTAATTGAAGACGCTGAAAGAATTACCGTTACGATGATTGATAATAAAACCTATGATGCTAAGATCGTCGGTTCTGATCCGCCGTCCGACTTAGCGGTTATCAAGATCGAAGCCGAAAATCTTCCGTTTTTAGAACTCGGCAATTCAGACGATGTGCGGATCGGCGATATAGTTTTGGCTATCGGTAATCCGCTCGGCATCGGGCAGAGCGTAACTTCCGGTATAATAAGTGCCAAAGGTCGCCGCACGGGTATCAGCGACGGCAGTTTTGAAGACTTTCTGCAAACCGATGCCCCGATCAACCGCGGAAATTCAGGCGGTGCTTTGATCAATCTGAAAGGCGAATTGGTCGGAATAAATTCGCAAATCCTTTCTCCGTCCGGCGGAAGCATCGGCATCGGATTTTCCATACCGACAAATATGGCAAAGTCCGTGATGGAGCAATTGATTGAAAACGGAAAAGTCCGACGCGGTTTACTGGGCGTTACAATTCAGGATATTACTTCGGATGTTGCCGCATCTTTGAACTTAAAAGATACAAACGGTGTATTGGTCAGCGATGTTAGAAGCGGAAGTGCGGCTGATAAAGCCGGAATTAAACGCGGCGATGTGATCACCGCCATCAATGACGGCGAAGTTTCCGACGGAAATACGCTCCGCAACAAAATCGCCGGCACAAAACCCGAAACTGAAATTACTTTGACGATCATCAGAGATGGAGAAAAGAAGGAATTAAAAGCAACATTGGACGAATTTAAATCGGAAGGCGTGAAACCTGAAATCTCGACTGATAAAAATAAATCGGAAGAAGGAAAAACCGAAAAAAGCGGAAAATTAGGTTTGAGTTTACAAAAACTAACGCCGGAAATTCGTCAGCAATTAAATGTTCCTTCGGAAACCAAAGGGCTTGTCGTAACCGATGTTGACCAAAACGGCTCGGCGGCTGAAAAAGGCATCCAGCGAGGCGATGTTATAATGGAGATCAACCGTCAATTGGTTGAAACAACCGAAGACGTTCAATCCGCAATTGAAAAGTCCGGTAACAAGCCGATTTTATTACTAATTTCGCGGAGAGGGCAAACTACATTTATTTCCATTAAGCCAAGATAAATTTAACCGAAAAATATTGTTTATACACAGAAAAAGCCGAAGAACGATCTGAAATTTCAGATCGTTCTTCGGCTTTTTCCAAATTAATCGGGACGGCGAGATTTGAACTCTAAAAGATACGATTTACAATGATTTACAAAAATTCACGAAAGCCTTTTATTTGCTGAATTTTATCTTATTTTGGTTTATAATAGTTCATAACAAAGTTTGTTAATTTTTCGCGTTTGACGCACCAATGACGCACCAAAAAAAAACAATGATAAAAAAAGATCAAAAATGTAAGATCAGCGAAGATGGTGTTGACGCGGTTATAGAACGTGCCAAGTCGCCGGAAGGTAAAGAATTCGGAATTTTCCACTTTCAAGATTCTAATGCAGAAGGCACTACTTTCGGCAGAGGGTTAAAGCCTTTTGAATGTGAAGGTGAAGGATTACCAGTGCCGGATAACGATTGTCCGCAACGTGAATTTCGTCTTGAAGTTGACGTAAGATTTACGCTCGATAAATCAGATGAACTTGAATTGCTAATTGCCGTAGAGAAAACGGGAAGCCACTTCAAATACCTGTTTAAAGGATTAAGTCCGGCACAATCAAGTGCGGCGGTTGTCGAATTTGAAAAGCAACTTCCTTTTTATCTTCAGCAAGATATTTATCATCTCGCTTGGGCTTGTTTTAGAAAGCAAGACAAAGATGTCGCAAGACGAAATAAAAGTTATGAAAATATAATACGTAATTTAACGATTCGTTTTAAAGGCTTGCTAAAGTGGACAC
>JBGTKR010000004.1:0-12918 GCA_041744535.1 Pyrinomonadaceae bacterium | reverse complement strand
GACATACGAAAATCGTTCTGATTATTGTTACGATGCAATAACCAGCAAGCCTAAGCCAAAGGTGTTTAATGCAATTAGTGGAAAAATAACTATCTCTAAATCTAAAGATGTTGATTCATTTTATGAAGTCAATTTAATATTGAAAGGCATTAATTTTGATAATTCACTTGTGAAGCCATTCACAATTCAAAAACTTGAAATAAAAAATGTCGGAGTTGGATTCTCATTAGGATAAATCAGTTCAATTGTATTTTATACTGTGTTAAAATCTGAAATATGGAAACGACAACCTTAACAATTAACCTGCCGAAAAATATAAGTTTGGCGTTGGAAAAGAAAGCTAGAAATAGCGGAAAAGATATTGCGGAATATGTTGAGGAATTGGTTTCAAAGCAAATTGAGCGTCCGACTTTTCGTGAACTGTTTGCGGATGTTCGTGAGAATATCAATATTAACGACGAAGAATTAACAGAAGAAATTGATGCCGCCATTAATGAATCACGTAACGCGAAGCGTAGTAAATAATTAAAACTCATTATCAAGATAAATCAACTGACTGGAGCGGCGAGCGTCCCGCTTGCCTTGAGCATTTCTTAAATGCGAAAAAGTGTTGGCGAACTTTAGAGATAAAATAAATCTTTAAAGAAAATAAAATTTGCTTTCGTGCTGTTGCACTCATCACAAGCGGGACGCTCGTGGCTCCAGTCGAATGCTCATTCTCTGTTTTTTTAAAATCATCTACAACATATCTCATTCATTTGCATCTAAAAATTAGACGTGAAACCGAATGCTTTAGAACTTTCCCGACATATCGGATGCTCCCGACACATTAGACAATTTAATAGATATTGATGGAGAATTAAATGAGAAAGATTTTATTTTTGTTTGTAACAGCGATTATTATGACGGGTTTGGTGAATACGGAAATTTTGGCGAAGGGTGATAAGCCTTTTTGGATGAAGGGCTTGACGGCGGAGAAATTTACGCAGATGCAGGAAAAGCGGTTGAAAGATGCCGAGAAGGTTTTGAAGAAAATGACATCGGTCAAGGGCAAGCGGACGGTTGAAAATACGCTTGTGCCGTATGACGAGATTCAGAGGCTTCTTGATGCGGCGGGGAATCAATCAGGGTTGATGGAAAATGTTCATCCCGATAAGGATTTTCGTGATAAAGCGGAGAAAATTTCGCAAAAAGTTTCGGCGTTTTTAAATGAGCTTTCGCTCAATCGTGATGTTTATGACGCGATTTCCGCGATAGATTTGAAAAATGCGGATGAATCAACGAAATATTATGTCGAGAAAACTCTGCGTGATTTTCGGCTTTCGGGCGTTGATAAAGACGAGGCGACACGCAGGAAAATTAAGAAATTAAATGACGAAATAGTGCTGATCGGGCAGGAATTCGGACGCAACATACGCAACGGCAAACGCACCGTAACGGTTGACGATGTTTCGGAATTGGACGGTTTGCCGCAGGATTATATTGACGCTCACAAACCGAATGCGGACGGGAAAATAATTTTGACGACGGAATACCCGGATGCACTGCCGATTTTCTCTTATGCGAAAAGCGAAAAACTTCGCAGGGAAATGTTTCTGGCTTATAATAATCGGGCGTTTCCTGAGAATATCGAGGTTTTGAACCGGTTGGCGAAAAAGCGTTATGAACTGGCGAAGCTGCTTGGTTTTGAAAGCTATGCGGATTATATAACCGCCGACAAAATGATAAAATCGGCGGCGAATGCGGATGATTTTATTACGAAAATTGTAGATGCTTCGGAAGATCGGGCGATGCGTGAATATCAGGAACTATTAAAACGAAAAAAACAAGATGAAGCGGATGCAAAATTTGTAAATCGTTGGGAACAAAATTATTACACGGAAATTGTCAGCAAGGAAAGTTATAATTTCGATTCGCAAAGCGTTAGACCGTATTTTCAATATGACAAAGTAAAAGACGGTGTTTTAGACGTAACGGGCAAACTTTTCGGCGTGGAATTTAAACAGGTAAAAAATGCTCCCGTCTGGCATCCGTCGGTTGAAATGTGGGAAATGTTCGAGGGCGGTAAACTGGTCAGCCGTTTTTATCTGGATATGCACCCGCGGGAAGGCAAATACAGCCACGCCGCACATTTCGGAATCCGCACGGGCGTTGCCAATCAGCAAATTCCCGAAGCGGCTTTGGTCTGCAATTTTCCCGAACCGACAAAAGACAATCCGGGTTTGATGGAATTTAATGATGTCGAAACATTTTTCCACGAATTCGGGCATCTGATTCATTCGATGTTCGCCGGAAGGCAAAAATGGGTCGGACTCGGCGGAATTTCCACCGAACGGGATTTTGTCGAAGCACCTTCTCAGCTTCTGGAAGAGTGGACGCGAAACCCAGAAGTTTTACGGACGTTTGCCAAACAGTATAAAACGGGCGAACCGATTCCAACCGAATTGGTTATGCAAATGAATCGTGCCGATGAATTCGGCAAAGGTTTGCAAGTCCGCCGTCAGATGGAATATGCAAGACTTTCGTTGAGCATTTATGACCGCAATCCCGAAAAGTTGAACACGGACGATCTTGTCAGAAAGATCACCGAGCAGTATTCGCCGTTCCCGTTTGTCGCCGACACGCATTTTCAGACGGCTTTCGGACATCTCGACGGATATTCGGCGATCTATTATACATATATGTGGTCGCTCGTTCTGGCAAAAGATATGTTCAGCGAGTTTGATAAATCGAACTTGTTTGCAAATGATATTGCCAAACGCTATCGGCAAACCATTTTAGCTCCGGGCGGTTCAAAACCCGCTAATAAATTGGTCGAAGATTTTCTTGGGCGTGAATCAAACTTCAAGGCTTATCAAGATTGGCTCAATGAAGATACGCCGGAAGTTAAGTAAACTTTTGAATTTGCAAATGATAATGAGAGTATAAAGTAAATTTCTTTATACTCTTTTTTACCTGCAATTTTGAGTGTGAGTTTTTTCTTCCTAAATAGTTTTTAGTTAATAGTTTATAGTTTATAGTTGACTATGAACAGATGATTATTTCTATAGACATAAAGGGTCAAATTCACAAAATTGACAGCACAAAACCGCTTGATATTTCGATTCCGCTGAAATTCAACGGCAGGCAACCTAATGCTTACGGTGTAGAAAAAGCTAAATCAAAACCCTGCGAAGCGGGCGAACTTGTCGGCGACACGCGGCACGGCGGGAGTTGTAATTTTGAGCAATATACCTTCATTCCGCACTGCAACGGAACGCATACGGAATGTGTCGGACACATTACAGATGAGCGGATTTCCATCCGTGATTGTTTGCAGGATGTTTTTATTCCCGCGACTTTGATCTCGGTTGAAACGGAAAATGCCGGCGAAACCGATGAAATTTATTCGGTCGAATTAAATTCCAATGACAGACTTATAACAAGAAGTTCAATTCAAAATTCAAAATTCAAAATTCAAAATTCAAACGGCTTAATCGTGCGGACTTTGCCGAATGATGAAGGTAAATTGACGGAAAAATATGACGCAGAAAATGTTCCGCCGTTTTTCTCAAGTGAAGCGTTGGAATTTATTGTTGAAAGCGGTGTCAAACATTTGCTGGTTGATCTGCCTTCGATTGACCGGATTTTTGACGGCGGGAAATTATCGAATCATCGGAAGTTTTGGAATATTAAAAATGGAAAATTTGAAACGCATAAACAAACGAGAATTAACCACACAATCACGGAATTGATCTATGCTGCAAAGGAAATAAAAGACGGCAATTATTTACTCAATCTGCAAATTGCGGCGTTTTCAGCCGATACGAGTCCGAGTCGTCCTCTTTTATTTGAACTTTTGTAATTTTTAGCAAGAAGAAACGGCAATTACATTAGATGTAACTACCGTTTCTCTTTCGGACGTATCCCCCAATCCGCCCGGTCTTGTATAAAAGTTTTATTGATTCTGATTTGCAGACATCGTATAACGCAGCAATGCTCCGACTCCGCCGGCTTCTTCGAGAAGACTTTCGTCTTCGATAAAGCGAATTCTTTCGGCTGAATCCAAAGCCCGTGTGATCATATCGTCGGCGATCTGACGCGGATTTTTAACATCTGCCATTTCGCCGTCTTCGCCCGGTGCGTATTCGTTCAGGATTTTTTTGATCTTATTTTCGTCGTATTCGAGTTCATCAAATTTTGCGACCAGATAAAGTTCCTGCACCTGACCGTTTGCCAATGCCCGCAAGGTTTTTGCAACGCCCGTAACGCCTTTTCCGCCGTCATAATTTTCTTCATTTAACGCATCAATTTTTTCTTTGTCTTTGAGCGTGTCGAATTGTTTTATAACTGTTTCCGCCGCATCCATAAGCTCTTTTTCGGATGCGTCAATATCCATTCTAAATGTTCCGACAAGTCTTTCATTTAAGAAATCGTCCATTTCATCACGCAAAAGCGGAACGACCACCTCCTTATTTCCGGCAATAACAAAGTGGCGTATGTCTTCATCACGCACGATTTTTTCGAGTTCTTCGATAACTTCCTTGGCGTGCTGTTTTCGCATTTCATCAATGTGTCTTTGAAAACGCATCTGCGACCAACCGCCTTCGTCGGAACGGCTGTATTTCGTGTTTTCTATCTCCTCATTTTCCAAAATTTTCCCACGCTGCATTATAAATATCTTGGCGGTATTGGAATCGGCTAAAACGACTGCATATTCGGGATTTTGGTCAATCATACGGGCAAGCGGATAAATGCCCGGTTTGTTTTCGACGATGAACTGATTTTTTTCAAACGGCACATCAAATTCAAAGGTTTGAAAATAATCTTCATCCGCACAAGCAAAAATCGCCACTCCGTCTGCCGAAGCGGGAATATTTCCGGCATATTCCTTGATTTTTTTGACATCACGGTCAAAACTTCCGCGTTCAGGTGAATCATCTGCAAATTTATCCTGATGAACACTCAATTGCTTATCCAGGAAAACATCAAAATCATCCCGTCCGTGTTCATTCGGTTCGGTGTTTAAATATATTGAAATAAATGGCTTGTCCGTTGCTTTTACTTTGATTACTCTTTCTAAAATCCCTGATTTTCTCATAATTTATAATTTCCTTACCTATTTAAAATTAAACCGTTTCTTTTTTTACATAATTTTAAAATTTACTCATCACGCCCCAAACCGCCTTGTTTATTACCGCCGCCGTCTTGTTTATTAACGGTTTTCCAAGCTATTTCTTCTGCTTTTTGATCGGAATATCCCTTGTCTTTATAAGAGTCTTCAATATGTTCGGCTTTTCTTTTTTGTTTTTTGGTATATTTATCTTTATCACCTTGAGACATAATTTCACCTCTTATATTATTTATTGCAATAGCCGTGCCGTATAGATTCAACCTTAAATATCGGTTATATTTGATTTATAAGCAGATACTGATTTAAATTAATACAGTTTCGCTGTATTTATCTGCATCACATTTTTAGTGGGTTTCAAATATAAATCTGATGATAAAAATAATGTGGTAAATCAATTCCAATTTTTTAAAAAGAAACAGCGGCAGAATTTTCTGCCGCTGTTTCTTTGGTTTGATATTAAAAATTATTCTTGAGTCGGTATTCTGATTTCACGTCCGGCATTTAATTTGGAAGATGTTAAAAGACCGTTGAATTTAGCTACTTCGGTTGCATTTGCACCGTGGCGTTCGGCAACTATTGCGACGGTATCGCCGGATTTTGCCTTAACGACCTTAACGACGGACGTTGTGTCCGAACTCACCTGTGTTGTCGGACGGCTGTAAGAAGTTCTCGTAACGCCGGATTCTTCTTTCTGCGGAACAAAAACCTTACCTGTCGGGGCTTTCATTCCGGGATTAGCCGCCATTAAATTTTCGACTGAAATTCCGGTTCTACGGGAAAGATTTTCCCAACTTTCGCCTCTCGAAGAATTTGCCAATCTCGCCATACTGTCGCGTTGCGAAGCAGGAACTCTTCTGAACAAAGAAACGACATTGGTTGCTTTTCCGGCGGGAACGCGAACTACATAAGGTTCGGGCGGAGTCGTGTTTGAACGAAGTTCGGGATTCAGATAACGTAAGTATTGGATGTTCGTATCGGAAGCCTGAGCGATCAAACCTAAACTCGTCGAAGACGGAACGCGGATGCGGTCATATCTTAAACGCGGTGCGGGACGAACGTGACCGAAACCGTATTTAGCCGGATTATTTGCGATCATAATTGTCGCCAGAATATTCGGCACATAGTTTCGGGTTTCACGCGGTAAGTATGGATAAGCCGCCCAGAAATTAGATGAACCCGCACGTCTGATTGCCTTGTCAACATTTCCTTCGCCGCAGTTGTAACCAGCCATTGCCAATTCCCAGTTTCCGTTGTAGCGGTTGGCGAGGAATTTCAGATAACGGGCGGATGCACGGGTTGCCTGTTCAAAACTTTGTCTTTCGTCAACATAAGCTGTTCGGCGAAGTCCGTATCTTGCTCCCGTTCCCGGAATAAACTGCCATAAACCGGCAGCAGCAGCCCAAGATTGAGCCGTCGGTTTCCAGGCACTTTCAACCTGTCCGAGCCAAGCAATGTTTTCGGGAACGCCTTCTTCGCGGAAAATTCGGCGAGCCATTGACATAAAATATCCCGAACGATACAGACCGACCTCCATCGTTCTGCGTCCGCGTCCGCGATAATAATTGATAAATTGCTGAACCATCCCGTGGAACTGGAATGAAAATCCGAGTGAACGGTTTTGGACTACATATTTGATGTATTCGATTTCTTCTTGAGCTTCCGGTGTATCAATATTTTCTTCTTCTTCGTTGAGTTCCAATTTCGACAACTCATCAAGCGGAGAAGGTTCAAATTTCTGCTCGGAAAAACCGACATAATCGGAATCGCTCTGCGTCCCGATTGTTGCCGCTGATGCGATCAAACTGTTGTCGGTGGTTTCGCCAGTCGAATTTTTATCGGGATTACTGCGGACGAGTTTGGCTACGTTATCAGCCAAGTCTTCACGAATGTTCCAACTGCAAACGGCTGAAAGTCCTTTGATATTGACGGGTTTGTTCTCGGTTGGAAACTCCATCCGATAAACCGTTTCGATCAATTGACTGTAACATTCGCGGAGTTCTCTGTTGCTCTGAATATTTATGCCCGAAATCAAAAAGACCTCGACCGATCTGTCAAAATCTTCACGAGCCTGCGAGCGTCGGTTATCCTGCAAATTCAATAAACCCTGATTAAAATATCTGCCTGAATCTTTCGTTACCTGTCGGATTCTTGCTTCGGCTTTTTCAGCCTGTTCGGGTTTTGAATTGCTTCTTCCGCTCGAAGTGGATTCGGTGATCTGAGCAAATACCGAACTGCTTGAAATTAAAAATATAATTGCCAGAAATCCAAAAACAGCGTAGAAATTTGCTTTTAGTAAATTTTGCTTTGGTTGCATAGTATTAAGTTTCGGGTTGGAACGCATTTATCAGACGATCCGGTTTTTATTTTTTACATATAATATAATAAATTTAACGATAAATGTTTGGAAAAGTTTCTTTATTTGGTAATCAGACTTAAATTGTTATGTCCAATCTATTAAAAATAACACTTTATCGGTTTTCTGTCAAAATTTAAAACCCTTATAAAATAAAGTATTTATCCGTTTTGCTTATTCAAAAAGCATTTTCAATCAAGATTGTTTATAAGCAATTTTCAATCAACTTTTCTTCTTTTTCTTCAGCGGCTTTTTATCGAGCAACGCTTCCTTGAAAACGCGAAGTGCATTATCTACAAATATAAATGTCAAATCCTCCGAAATTTCCTGAGGCAAATCTTCCAGATCGCGTTTATTCGGGGCGGGAAGTATGACTTTTTTAATTTTTGCACGACGTGCCGCCAATAGTTTTTCTTTGACTCCGCCGACCGGCAGGACGTTGCCTCTTAATGTAATTTCTCCGGTCATCGCAAGTTCTTTTCTAACCGGACGACCTGAAAGAACGGAAACGAGTGCCGTTGCCATCGTAACTCCGGCAGAAGGTCCATCCTTCGGAATTGCTCCTTCGGGAATGTGTATGTGAATATCGTATTTCTCAAAATCATCTTCATTTATATCCAATTCGCCCGCTTTGGATTTTGCATAAGAAAATGCGGCTTGAGCCGATTCCTGCATCACATCGCCCATTTGTCCGGTCAGAACCAACTTCCCTTTTCCCTTTGTTTTAATGGCTTCGATAAATAAAATATCGCCGCCGACGGCAGTCCAAGCCAAGCCTGTAACGACTCCGACCTGATCTTTTTTAAGTGCTTCTTCGGGGAAAATCTTTGGTGAACGCAGAAATTCGGCGATGTTTGTTTTATTAACATTTACAGGTTTGAATCGTTTGCCCGAAACAGCCTTCTTGCGGGCGACCTTCCGGCAGACTTTGCCGATTTCCCTCTCCAGCTGCCTAAGTCCGGCTTCCTGCGTATATTGTGAAATTATTGATTTTAGAGCAGTATCGGCAAATTTTATGTCCTTTTTCTCCAAGCCGTTTTCTTCGATCTGCTTCGGAATCAAATGACGTTTGGCGATTTCCAGTTTTTCTTCTTCCGTGTAACCCGTCAGACGAATGATTTCCATCCGATCACGCAACGCGGGTTGAATCGTGTCTAAAATATTCGCCGTCGTCATAAACATTACATTCGACAGATCAAACGTAACTCCCAGATAATTATCACGAAACGCAAAATTTTGTTCCGGGTCTAAGACTTCAAGCAGTGCCGACGAAGGATCGCCGCGAAAATCCGCTCCGACCTTGTCAATTTCATCCAGCATTATCAAGGGATTATTCGTTTCCGCCTGCTGAATCGCCTGTATGATTCTGCCCGGCATCGCCCCGACATAAGTTCGGCGATGTCCGCGGATTTCCGCTTCATCGTGCAGACCGCCGAGAGATAAACGGATAAATTTTCGGTTTAAAGCTCTGGCAATCGAGCGTCCGAGCGAAGTTTTTCCGACTCCGGGAGGTCCGACCAGACACAAAATCGAGCCTTTCGGTTTTTCCTTTAATTTGCGAACCGCCAGAGCCTCGATAATTCTTTCTTTGACACGCTCGAGTCCGTAATGGTCTTCGTCCAGAATCTTCTGGGCTTTATTTAAGTTGAGATTGTCCTTAGAAGTTTTTTCCCAAGGCAGCGTCGTCATAATGTCCAGCCAGTTTCGCAAAGTCGCAGTTTCGGCTGTGTCGGGGTGCATTCTTTCGAGTTTTTTCAGTTGTCTGACCGCTTCTTCTTCGACAGATTCCGGCATTTTTGCTTCGGCGATCTTTTCGCGGTATTGGTCAATTTCTTCCGATAATTCGTTGCCTTCTCCGAGTTCCGCCTGAATCGCTTTAAGCTGCTGCCGCAAAAAATATTCTCTCTGCGAGCGGTCAATTTCGCCTCGCGCCTGCGTATTTATTTCCTGCTGAACGGTCAAAACATCTATTTCCTTACTTAAAAGTTCATTGACTCGGCGAAGCCGCACGATCGGATCAAAAATATCCAGAACGGTTTGAGCGTCATCAACCTTTAATTCCAAATTTGAAGCGGAAAGATCAGCCAAACGCCCCGCATCTTCGAGATTTGAAATGATCGCCAGAACTTCCGGCGAAATGCTTTTACCCAAATTTGCGGCTTGTTCCATCGAACCGCGAACATTTCGGACGAGTGCTTCGATCTCCAGAGATTCCGATGAAACAGTCGGTTCAGAAATCGGCTCTAAATTCGCTTTAACATATTCGCCGCTCGAATCAATTTTTTTGACTCTCGCCCGCGATAACCCCTGCGTTAAAATGCGTATGCGACCGTCGGGCAGTTTGAGCATACGCATAATTACCGCCACCGTTCCGACCTTATAAAGGTCTTCCTGTTCGGGGTCTTCCTTGTCCAAATCCTTCTGCGAAACCAATAAAATCATCCGATTCCGGCTCAAAGCCTCATCAACCGCACGGATGGATTTATCCCTTGAAACAAAAAGAGGCACGATCATAAACGGATAAATAACAATATCGCGTAGCGGCAAAACGGGTAAGTCCGACGGAATCTGCATAATGGATTCGCCGACATCGTTTTCCCCCAATTGTTCTGAAAAATCTCCTAATTCATTCATAAGAAAAGTATGTTATTTAATTTCAAAGCAAAGGGCAAAGGCATATTTGCATATAAATTGATATTTATATGGTTAGGAATATAACTCGATGTTTGCCTTCAAAATTATTGTCCGTATAAATTAAATATCGTGCTGAGAAATATCTGATTTATTCTTCCGCTTTTATATCTATTTTTACAGCTTTTCCGCGTCTGTCATTAAGTTTAGGCAGATGAATCTGAAGAGTTCCGTCTTTCAGGCTGGCGGTTGTTTCGTTGATATTTATTGCCCAACGCAGTTGGATTTTACGCTGAAATTTGCCGTATTGTCTTTCACAGCAATAGTGTGAAATAGCTTTTTGCGTGTTTGGAGAATGTTTTTTTTCGCCTTCGATGATTAAATCTTTTGCCGTTACGACCAAGTTTATATCGTCCGGTTCTAATCCGGGCAACTCGGCTGAAATGCAAACTGATTCATCGTTTTCACACAGATCAATCGGCGGCGTAAAAGCACTCGGAGAATCTAATTCTTCTAATTCCAATGCCTCCTGCAATATCAGAAATAATCTTTCAACTCTTTCCTGAAGTCTTCTTAATTCAAGTTTTTCAAGTCCTGCAATGGAATTAACAAAATTTTTTTGACGTGCTTGAGTCATTTCTACTTTCCTGTTTTTTTATTGATCCTTCTTTGTTTTTTTACCCGTTTTCTTTTTCGGTCTTCTCGCCCGAACCAGATATTTCAGTTCGTTCATAAATTCCGAAACATCTTCAAACTCGAGATAAACCGAGGCAAACCGAACATAGGCGACCTTATCGAGTTTTTTCAGTTCCCGCATAATTATTTTGCCGGTTTCGCTCGTCGGGCGTTCACGGTCGGGAGAATCCTGCACGAAGGTTTCGACCTTATCTACAATTTCTTCCAACTGCGTCGCCGAAATCGGGCGTTTTTCGCTCGCCCGTAATAAACCGGACATTATTTTACTGCGATCAAACTTTTCCCGCCTGCCGTCTTTTTTAACGACCATATACGGAATCTCGTCAATTCTTTCATAAGATGTAAAACGCCTTTCGCATCCCAAGCATTCACGCCGACGGCGAATCGAATCGCCGTCTTTGGCTTCCCTTGAATCAACGACCTTGTCTTCTAAATTTCCGCAAAATGGACATTTCATAACTTTGTTATTAGTGGTAAACGGTAAGTGAATTAAGTGGTAAACGGTAAGTGGTAAGTGGTAAGTTTAAGAAAAAATTCAATTTTAGTCCATCGGGAATGTAATTTTACACTTACCGTTTACCGTTTACCGTTTACCGTTTACCACTATTTACCACTTCCTCAACCGCGTGTTCCGAATCCAGTAAATTTCTGAATCCCGAAATACTTATGTCGCCGCGTAGGAAATAGTATAACCCGAAAATGACTGCGGGTGCGAAATAAACGAGGTGCATTGCGATGGCACACGCCCACGCCTGTTCCTGTGCGATTCCTAAAAATATAATACTTTTCGCCGTCGCGGTGTGAAACGCACCCGAAGCACCGCCCGGTGTCGGCACAACCGAACTGACCGCCGCAAAACCCATAATAAACAGCGAATCGCTGAAGGTCAGCGGCAGATCGAAAGCCAATAAAACAAGCCACGTCGGAAGTGCGATTGCCATCCAAAGCGTGATCGTCCAAAAGGTTATGGAAACGATTTCACGCCAATTATGCAAAACTTCAAGAGCTTTTGCCAACTGTTTTAAAATGCTGATAATAATTCTTCTGATCTTTTGCGGGATGAACTTTCTGTCCGTAACTTTTTCCGCCCAAGCGATAACCTTCGGCGAGATTCTTTGGTAAATATAAAGTGCGATGAATCCGAAGACAACGCCGACGAGCATCAGATTGCCGACCATTTTGACATAAGCGACTTCGTTTTCCTTGCCCGTCGGGACGGAAAACCAGATGAGATTTACGGCAAAAAAACAAATGATCGCCGCAAAATCGAAAATTCTTTCAACGCCTAAAGTTACGAGTGCCGCCGAAGGTCTGACACGCTTATCACGCATCGGAAGCCACATCGGACGCACGATCTCACCCGCCCGCCCGACAAAGAAGACCGCCATAAATCCAACCGTCGTCGTTGCAAAAAGTTCCTTCAAAGAGCTTTCCGTAATCGGTTCAAGCAAAACCTGCCAACGCTTTGCCCGCAGCAGATAACCCAGACAAATTATCAGAACGGCGGAAATTATATAAACCGCTTTAGCCTGCTGCAGACTTTCGCTGACCTCACGCCAATTCAAGTTCCGCCCGAAAAACCAAAATATAAATACGGCGAACAAAAAAAGTAAGATAAATTTTATATACTTTCGCAAATTTTTTTTGACCTGCTTAAAATGTGATTTTTTGAATGTTTGTTCTATTTTCGGAAATGTCTGATAATTGATCTGTTCTAAAGAATCAATTAAATCAAAAGATATAGTATTTATGAAAATAAATAAAATGTAATTCGCAGGTAAAATTATATTTACAAAATTAAATATTTATCGGAACTTTTATTTTTCGCATTCGTAAAACCAAATTGACGGGGAGCAATTGGTTTCGTCGGTTTTTTGATTATCGCTTGGAGATGAAATAGTTTGGAGGCATTAAAGACAGAAAAGGTCGAAACGGGTGCTGAACTGGTCAGGCGTTGCCGTGCCGGGGACGGTGCGGCGTGGGAGGAGATTGTAACGACCTATTCCCGCAGAATCTTTAATCTGGCTTACAGATTTACATCGAGAGTTGATGCGGCGGAGGATTTAACTCAGGAAGTTTTTGTCAGGGTTTATAATACGCTCGACCAATTTGACTCCAAACAGGG
>JBGTKR010000003.1:0-9980 GCA_041744535.1 Pyrinomonadaceae bacterium | reverse complement strand
CGCTTCCCGTTACTTCAAAAATATACAGCGGAGGTGCTTTTGTCGGGCGGTTTTTGCCGACGCGGAAGCCGCCGGAAACTCTAACATACAATTCTACGGATGCTTCCAAACCGTCATAAAGTTCCTCGATTGGCATCATATACGAACGGTCTTCATAACGCATCGGAAAATAATTCAAAAGGTCTTCAACCGTCGCATCCGTCAGGTCGGTTTTATTTGCAATATTCGCCGCCGCCATCGCCAACTTACGCGACATCACCACGCTTAAACTGCCGATCCCGAATTCGTGCAGACTTATCAGAGGAGTTTTGATAGATAATTTCATCGGGAAAATTTTAACACAAGGATTTTTTTAGCCACAGAGGACACGGAGATTTTTTTGAGAAGTTGTTTGGAAGATGCCGGCGTTACATCTTTTTTGAATTTCCAATTATCTTCTGAGAAAAGATTTATGACGATAATAACAAATCCCGCAGGCAAATAGAATTGTCTGCGGGATTAAATTTTTCAAATTTTTATATTTATCTTGCGGCGGTTAATTGAAGTCTTGCCTGAGCCTTTTCAAGCCGTTCCATCTCGAACTCGAAATCTTCTTCCGAACCCTTCCAATCGCCGAGCAGTTTTTCCACTTTGCTTTGTTCGGTTTTTGCCGCTTCGACATCAATATCCGATTTGGTTTCGGCAATATCCGCCAGAATTGAAACTTTGTCCGTGCTGACTTCGACAAAACCGCCGGAGATAACCAACTGCTCATTTGTTCCCTTATTTGAATAACTCAAAATACCGGAACGAAGCGTAGCAATCAGTGGTGCGTGATTTTCCAAAATCCCGATCTCGCCCTTTGCCGTCGGGACTGTAACCGAATCAACCGCTTCATCAACAACCATTTTTTCAAGCGTAACAATTTCTAAATTAATCATATTATCAGTTATCAGTTATCAGTTATCAGTTATCAATTTTTAACTGATAACTGATAACTGTTGACTGTTTAAGCAGTTGCTGCCATTGTTTTAGCTTTTTCGCGGGCTTCTTCGATTGTGCCGACCATATAAAACGCCTGTTCCGGCATTTCATCACATTTTCCGTCAATAATTTCGCGGAAACCTTTGATGGTGTCTTCGACCTTTACATATTTGCCCGGAATTCCCGTGAACTGTTCGCCGACGAAGAACGGCTGCGAGAAAAATCTTTGGATTTTTCTCGCACGCGAAACCGTCAACTTATCTTCTTCACTCAATTCGTCAAGACCGAGAATTGCGATAATATCCTGTAAATCCTTATATCTCTGCAAAATTCTTTTGACCTGCTGGGCGGTGTCGTAATGTTCTTCACCGACAATTTCGGGTGTCAAAATCGTCGAGTTCGATGACAAAGGATCAACCGCCGGATAAATTCCGAGTTCGACGATCTGACGCGAAAGTGCCGTAACAGCATCAAGGTGAGCAAATGTCGTCGCCGGAGCGGGATCGGTGTAATCGTCCGCCGGAACGTAAACGGCTTGAATTGATGTAATTGCTCCGGTTTTTGTTGACGTAATGCGTTCCTGCATCTCGCCCATTTCTGAGGCAAGCGTCGGCTGATAACCAACCGCCGAAGGCATCCGTCCGAGAAGTGCGGACACTTCCGAACCGGCTTGCGTAAAGCGGAAAATGTTATCAACAAAGAAAAGCACGTCATTTCCCTGATCGCGGAAATGTTCGGCAACCGTCAAACCCGAAAGTGCAACACGAAGTCTTGCTCCCGGCGGTTCGGTCATCTGCCCGTAGATCAAAGCTACTTTGGAATTTTTCAAGGAGTCTTTATTAACTTTTGTCATATCGAACTCACCCGTTTCTTCAAAATTATGCAGAAAATCTTTTCCGTAATCAATTACTTCAGATTCTACGAATTCACGCAACAGATCGTTTCCTTCACGGGTTCGTTCGCCGACTCCGGCAAATACCGAAAAACCGCTGTGTTCGGTGGCGATGTTGGTGATAAGTTCCTGAATCAGAACGGTTTTACCAACTCCCGCACCGCCGAAAAGACCGATCTTTCCGCCGCGTTTAAATGGCTGGATCAAGTCAATTACCTTGATTCCGGTTTCAAACATTTCGAGTTCCGTCGCCTGATCTTCAAACGCCGGTGCATCGGCGTGAATCGAAGACCGCTCTTCGGAATTAACCGGACCGAGTTCATCAACCGAATCGCCGATCACATTCATTACGCGACCGAGAGTTGCCTGACCGACGGGAACGCTGATCGGACCGCCCGTGTCTATAACCTTCATTCCGCGAACCATTCCGTCCGTCGGAAGCATCGAAACCGCACGCACGCGACCTTCGCCCAAATGCTGCTGGACTTCCGCGATCACGTCAATTTCCGTTTCCGAATCAAAACCTTCCGACACGACACGCAAAGCCTGATGAATCGGCGGCAGATAATTGTCTGAAAATTCTACGTCAACCACCGGACCGATGACTTGAACAAGTTTTCCGGTTTGCTGATTTCCTTCAATAGCCATTCTCTAATATGCTCCTTTTTATAATAAAAACTACTAATATAGGTGTGATAACAAAGTTGCAAGAATATCATAGGTTGATACGAATTGGCAAAGGGCAAAAATTATCAAATAACTTCTGATTTTTTTCTTTTCAGTATAAATTCGGCATTCTTTTTTTGTTCAAAATGATAAAATAAATTTATGAAATGGTTAAGCGGAATACTGACGTTTGGAACATTTGCGGTTCTTTATTATTTTGAAAATAAAAAACCTCTACGCAAAGAAATCGAGCCGGATTTGACAAATACCTTTAGAAATCTGGCGATTGCTTCGGTATCGGGTTTGGTTATTAATGCTTTGGAAAAACCCGTAACGGAAAAACTCACAAAATATGTTGAAAATAACCGTATTGGATTAGTTAAAAATCTAAATCTTCCGAAATTTATGGAAGACATTCTGGCAGTAATTTTGCTGGATTACACACTTTATATCTGGCATTATTTTACACATAAGTCCGATTTTTTGTGGAATTTTCACAAAATTCATCACGCCGACCTCGATCTGAAAACCTCAACCGCGATCAGATTTCATTTTGCCGAAATGACGCTTTCAATTCCTTGGCGGGCGGGACAGATTATTTTAATCGGAGTTTCGCCGCGGGCTTTTAAAATCTGGCAAACCGCACTTTTTATGAGCGTATTATTTCATCATTCCAATTTAAAACTTCCAGAAAACTTTGAAAAAAAACTGCAAAAATTTATAACTACGCCGCGACTTCACGGCATACATCATTCGGAAATTAAAGATGAAATGAATTCGAACTGGTCAAGCGGTTTGAGCGTTTGGGATTTTCTGCACGGAACTTTTAGAAACGATATTCCGCAGGAACAAATCAGAATCGGTGTGGAAGGTTTTGAAAATAAAGAAGATGTTCAACTTATAAATATGCTCTTTGAACCGTTTGTCGAGGAAGTATCTACTAACAGAACTCAAATCCCTGATTGATTCTTCAATAAAAAAAGAAGACAAATTATTGACTAATTTATCTTCCGGTTTCCGTAAAACTAAAAATTTTCATATCGAGTGAACTCTTTTCAACGCTTTTTTTGTTTTAAATATCGGCGGATTAGCGGGAAAATCCCAGTCATTTTTTTCCTCTTCCGAATCAACTTGATTGATCTCCGGTGAAATTTCCTGAACTTCATCTTCATCCACTTGAAAAAGAGTTACATCAGTTACGACGGTTTTGGTTCGATCTTTACTCACACTATTCTCCCTTTACTTTGTTGAACAGTTGTTCAAAGTAAACCTGAAATGAATTTTTAACTTTTCTAAACGGGTAAAATCTCAATGTAATTGTATTACATAAAAAAATTGTCGCATATTTGCTGCAAAATATAAAGAAAAAATTTGATTATTTTATTAAATCGTAACACCAATTTTTATTGACAGATTTTTCGCCTTTTAGTAGCCTCAAAGATAATAAATTATTTATAAGGAAACCATTACAAAAAATTTGAGTGAAATAAAAAGAATCGAACTGCCGCCGCGTGCATTGGAAACGCTTTTTGGTGTTCACGATGCAAATATCAAATATCTCGAATCAATCCTCGCCGTCCGTGTAACTCCACGCGGACAGGATTTAAGCGTTGACGGTGAACCGCAGGATGTCGAAACCGTCAAAAATATTCTCAAGGATTTCGGGGAACTTTTTTCCGAAGGAAACTCTTTTACCGATAAAGAACTCCAAAGTGCCTTCAAGCAAATTGCCGAAGACCGTGCATATTCACTAAAAGATTATTTTACCAAAGCACGCTTTAATCCTTCGGGCAAAAAACAAGTCGCTCCGAAATCAATCAATCAGCGTAAATATATCGAAGCAATTCAAGATAATGATCTGACCTTCGGCATAGGTCCCGCCGGGACCGGGAAAAGTTTTTTGTCCGTTGCATTAGCAGTTCAAGCCTTGTTTGAGAAACAGGTTTCACGAATAATCCTAACCCGTCCGGCGGTCGAAGCCGGTGAGCGTCTGGGATTTTTGCCCGGAGATTTACAGGAAAAAATTGATCCTTATCTTCGTCCGCTGTATGACGCACTCTTTGATCTGGTTGATTCCGAACGAGTTACGAAAATGCTCGAAAAGCGAATCATTGAAATCGCACCGCTGGCATTTATGCGGGGTAGAACTTTGGGAGATGCTTTTATAATTTTAGATGAAGCCCAGAATACGACTTCCGAACAGATGAAAATGTTTTTAACCAGAATCGGTTTCGGTTCAAAAGCGGTTGTTACGGGCGATATAACGCAGATTGATCTGCCGCGTGGACAAAAAAGCGGTCTGGTTCAGGTTCAGCATATTTTAAAAAATATCGAGGGAATCGAGTTCGTTTATTTTAATGATAAAGATGTCGTCCGCCACAAACTCGTGCAGATGATCGTTAAGGCTTATGAAGAAAACACTCCCGATAACGAAAGCAGCCGGGCTTAAAACTTAATGTTTGAAATCACCGATCAACAACAGGAAGTTAGCATTGATTCCGAAGATTTTGAATCATTTGTCAATGAATCTTTAAATAAAATTCCCGAAACGGACGGAAGATTTATAACGATCGCATTTGTTTCCGATAAAAAGATCAAAGAATTAAATAATCAATACAGAAACAAAAACTCCGTAACCGATGTTCTTTCATTTATTTATGAAGCGGACGAATTTGAAACGGACAACAAATATCTCGGCGACATTGTAATTTCCGTTGAACAGGCGAAAAAACAGGCTTTAGAAAACAATTTGAATCTAAATTTAGAAATCAAACAACTCATTTTACACGGCATTTTGCATCTCTGCGGTTACGATCACGAAACCGACAAAGGCGAAATGAATAAGTTAGAATTAGAACTTCGTGATAAACTTGGAATAAGTGAAAGGTGAGAAGTGAAAGGTGAGAAGTGAGAAGTAAGGATTCGATTTATCACTTCTCACTTCTCACTTCTCACCTATAACCTGACAACCTATGAGCGAACTAAAACAGAAGCAAGCCGATCCGTGTGTGATGGTGATTTTCGGGGCGACGGGAGATTTAACCAAACGCAAACTCTTCCCTGCCCTTTATTATTTGGCTGAAGGCGGATTTTTGCCCGATAATTTTGCGGTTATCGGAGTCGGCAGACAAGAACTTTCCGAAACGAATTTCCGTAAACAAATAATTGCCGATCTGAAGGAATTTCTCGGTAAGGATTTTGATAAAAAACTGGTCAAATGGTTTGAGCAAAGAACTTATTACACGGGTGGAGATTTTGATGACGACAAGGCTTTATTTAAGGACATCAAAAATCTTTTAAGCGAAGTTACAAAAACTCACGACATCCCCGAAAATTATTTTTTCTATATGGCAATTCCGCCTTTTCTGTTTGCAAATGTTGCAAATAAAATCGTCAAAAACGGGCTTGGAAAAGAAACTGCCGATAATTGGCGTAGGTTTATTTTTGAAAAGCCTTTCGGTAGAGATTTAGAATCAGCAAAAGAATTAAATTCTGAATTATTAAGCATTTTAGATGAAAACCAAATTTATCGGATTGACCATTATCTCGGCAAAGAAACGGTGCAGAACATACTCGTTTTCCGCTTCGGCAACAGCATTTTCGAGCCGATCTGGAACAGAAATTTTGTTGACCACGTGCAAATTACGGTTGCCGAAGATTTAGGAGTCGGAACACGCGGCGGTTATTATGACAAGGCGGGAGCTTTGCGGGATATGGTGCCGAATCATATTTTTCAACTGCTAACCTTATCGGCGATGGAGCCGCCCGTTTCGTTTGAACCCGATGCCGTGCGGGACGAACAGGCGAAAATTTTGCAGGCGATCCAGCCGTTTTCGCACGAAGACGTTCTGGCAAAAACCGTTCGCGGACAATACGGCAAAGGCGAAATTGACGGCGAAAAAGTTCAGGGTTATCGTCAGATCGAAGACGTTCCCGAAGATTCAAATACGGAAACATTCGCAGCGATGAAACTTTCGATAGATAACTGGCGTTGGGCGGGAGTTCCATTTTATATTCGCACGGGAAAACGCCTGCCGAAAAAACACACGACGATTCTGATACAATTTAAGAAAGCACCGTTTATGCTCTTTCGGGATACGCACGTTGACCATTTAACGACCAACAGAATCGTCCTGCATATCCAGCCCGACGAAGGAATAACATTGCATTTCGGGGCGAAAATACCGGGACCGCTGGTTAAAATGGGAGCGGTTGATATGGATTTCGATTACGCCGACCATTTCGGCGAAACCGTTTCGACCGGCTATGAAAGACTGCTTTTCGATTGTATGGTCGGCGACGCGACGCTTTTTCAAAGAGCCGATATGGTCGAAGCAAGCTGGCGGATAGTTTCGCCGGTTCTCGATGTCTGGGAAGCAATTCCGGCGAGAGATTTTCCCGATTACGCAGCGGGAAGCTGGGGTCCGGCGGAAGCGGACGAACTTCTTGAAAATGACGGGAGAAAGTGGAAAAATAACATAGATTAAATGAAAAACTTAAAAATTTTTAAAGATTTACAGGAACTAAGTAAATTTGCCGCCGGGCAATTTATTGCAATCGGAAATAAAAAAATCAACAAAAACGGAAGATTCGCCGTCGCCTTATCGGGCGGTTCGACTCCGAAAACCTTATACAATTTACTTTTAACCGATGAATTCAAAGAAAAAATAGATTGGGAAAGGGTTTTCTTTTTCTTCAGCGATGAAAGAGATGTTTCGCCGATCTCCGAAAAGAGCAATTTTCGGATGGCAAACGAATCGTTTCTCAAACCGTTAAATATTCCAAAATCCAATGTTTTCCGCTGGCATACGGAAATTATAAATGCGTCGGAAGTAGCGGAAAGTTATGAGCGTTCGATCATTAAATTTTTTAATTTGGCAGAAGGCAAATTTCCGAATTTTGATCTGATATTTCTCGGATTGGGCGATGACGGACATACCGCTTCGCTTTTTCCTTTTACCGAAGCATTAGAAGAAAATGAAAAGATCGTTATCTCAAATTATGTCGAAAAACTCGATACAAACCGTTTAACCTTTACATTTCCGACAATTAATAATGCGGAAAATGTGGTATTTTTGGTTTCGGGTAAAAATAAAGCCGCTGCCTTAAAGGAAATTTTAAACGGTAAGGAAAACTGTGAAAAATTTCCTGCTCAATGCGTAAAAGTTCCCGACGGAAAATTATTGTGGTTGACGGATGAAGAATCTGCGTTGTTATTAAAATGATATTTTTAAAAAATCTCCGGTATTTACTTATTAAAGATTACAAATTACACTTATCGAAGTAATTAATATGGAAATCGAGATAGCCATCGCCGGAATTCTGCTGCTTGGACTTACGCTTTTAGCTTCGGTTGATATGGCTTTTTCACAACTTAGCGATGTCAGTCTGCGAAGGCTTTTTTCCGATGCAGAGGATAATACGAAAAAGCCCGGTTCGCTTGTTTTTTTGCGTGAAATTGCCGGCAATCGTCCGCGTTTTCGTTTTGCACTTTCTTCCGCCATTCAAATTCTGCTGATTATTATTTCCGTGATGGTCGTTTTGGTCGTCTATCGTTTTTTTCAAAATCCGACCAATATGCTGATCTATTCGATTTTAATCAGCCTTGCTTTTACGGTTATTTTCCGCCAGATAATTCCGCGATTTATCACGTGGACAAATCCCGAAGGCAAACTTCTGCGGCTGCTTCCGCTGATTCGTCCGATCTATTATATTCTGCCGTTTATTGCCGATCCGTTTGAGCCGTCATTTCGCGGACGTGAAAAAGTTAGAGATGATAATAGTTTTTTACCGGAATTAAAGGAAGAAAAAAATGATGCGGATGATTCCGACGATATTCAGGCACTTATCGAAGTCGGTGAAGCGGAAGGAATTATCGAAGAAGATGAACGAGAACTGATCGAAAAATTATTTGAATTCGGCGACACGGAAGTTGACGAAATAATGACACCGCGAACCGATATTGTCGCAATTTCGATTGATTCGAGCGTAAAAGATGTAAGAGACCTGATGATCGAACAAAAATTCTCCCGCCTTCCGGTTTACAAAGAAAACATAGACAGCATCGAAGGCGTTATCTTCGTCCGTGATATTTTAAATGCGTGGGCGGAAGGCAGGGAAAATCAAAATATCGAGAAACTTCTGCGTCCGGCGAATTTTGTTCCCGAAACCAAATCGGTTGCCGAATTATTAAAATCAATGCAGTTAAATCACGTCCAGATTTCGATTGTCATTGATGAATACGGCGGAGTCGCCGGACTTGTAACGGTTGAAGATATTCTGGAAGAAATTGTCGGCGAAATAGAAGATGAAGATCAGGAAGAACAAATAGTTGAAATTATCGAAAATTCCGACGGTTATTTTGATGTTCTCGGCTCAACCGAGATCGGCAAGATCGAGCGTCTTCTGGATTTGGAAATCGCAGACGATGATTTTACAACGATTGCCGGTCTGGTAACTTCCGAATCGGGTTATGTTCCGAAAAAAGGTGAGAAACTGAATTTTCGCGGACTCGATCTGGAAATTCTCAAAGCCGATGCAAAAAAAATTCAGGCTTTACGATTGCGGAAAATTGAGGATGACCGGATGAGCATAGTAAATGGAAACGAAACTTAGAAAGAAACAGAAGAACAAGTTAATATTATAAAAAAGGAGTAAAAAAATGGCAATTAGATTAGGCGACGAAGCACCGGATTTTACGGCGGAAACAACGGAAGGCGAAATAAATTTCCACGAATGGCTTGGGCAAAGTTGGGGCGTTTTATTTTCGCATCCGAAGGATTTTACCCCCGTCTGCACAACGGAACTGGGCTACACGGCAAAATTAAAACCTGAATTCGACAAACGCAACGTCAAAGCCATCGGCTTGAGCGTTGATCCGCTCGATTCGCATAAAGATTGGCTCAAAGACATTGAAGAAACACAAGGAACGGCGGTAAATTTCCCCGTTATTGCCGACGAAGACCGCAAAATTTCAGACCTATACGATATGATTCACCCGAATGCCGACGATACTTTTACGGTTCGTTCGGTTTTCGTAGTTGATCCCGACAAAAAAGTAAAACTAACGCTGACCTATCCGGCAAGCACGGGACGCAACTTCGACGAAATTTTGCGGGTAATTGATTCATTACAACTTACGGCAAATCACAGCGTTGCAACTCCCGTCAACTGGAAGGACGGCGAAGACTGCATCATCGTGCCGTCGCTTTCCGACGAAGAAGCAGCCGAAAAATTCCCCGCCGGATTTACAAAAGTCAAACCTTATCTGCGAACAACTCCGCAACCGAATAAATCCGATAAAGGCGATTCAAAATCGGCATAAATTCCCGTTTTATGCGGCTTATTTGAGAGCGGATTTACATCTGCTCTTTTTTTTTTCTGATTAAGTTGTTATTTTTATACTTGAATGAACAAAATCAAAATTTTATCCGACAATTTAGCAAATCAAATCGCGGCG
>JBGTKR010000002.1:0-2066 GCA_041744535.1 Pyrinomonadaceae bacterium | reverse complement strand
TCTATATTGAAGGAACGAAATTTTTTGTGCTGAATCTGCAAGCTAATACGCAGGAGCAGTAAGTAGTAAAGAAAAGACTGTAATATCAACAATTTAGCCATTTATTAACATACCTGTTAACTGAAAATTGGTATAAGTAATCATTACTGAGCGGTATAGAAATTGCTTGCTTTGAAAATAAGAAAAAGATGCCCGCGAAATACGCGAAAGGACGCGAAAATAAAACAAAACTTTTTTTTGAATTTCTTTTTTCGCGTTCTTTCGCGTTTATTCGCGGGAAAAATTCTTAAAATCTTCATAATATTAAATGGGCAAATGTCGTGCCGCTCAGTAATGATTAAAAGATATATTTGTGTATTGGAGTTAAAACATTATGACACCGACAGCAGCAGAACTAATCGAAAATATAACAGATTGGCGAAGCCGATCACACCAAGCAATTGCCGCGTCTTCGCCGCATTGAGGGACAGTTACGCGGGATGCAGAAAATGATTGACGAAGAACGCGACTGCCTCGAAATCACACATCAGATTTCGGCAGTTATTAACGCCCTTCGCCGCGTCCAGAGCGATATGCTCCACGATCATCTCGTCGCACTCGGCGAAGCGATTTTTGAAGATGGCGTTTCATCAAGACAACGGCACGAGATTGCCGACGAAATCAGAAATCATCTCAAGCGTCTGTCGTAATGCTGCCTGACAAGTTTAGTTTTTTGACGATGGAGCAGAAGATGATTGTGCCGCAGGCTGACTACGCTTGGCACTCGTGTGCGAATGGACAATCAGCCAGTTATCGCCTTTCTTTTCAAAGATCATCGTTCCGACACCGTTGCTTTCAATTTTTCTTTCTTTATAGTCTGCCGAAAGTGCGTATTTAAAAGTCGCCCAGGCGGTTTTCCCGTCAACTTTTACATTAACGTCCGAAACCGTGTATTTCGTGTTTTTGAACGCTTTAAGTTCCGGTGCGAGATGATGATCGCGGTAATTTTTCCAGCCTTTGTCCTCGCCGCCGCTTTCAAAGATCAAGACCGATTCGTCATCCGACCAGATTTTATCGAGCGTTTTTATATCGCCCGTTTCGATAGCTTTGGCTTCCGCCATCAAAACATTCGTTACGGCTTTTTCGTCCGTATCGTGTGCCGATATTTTCCAAACCGATGAAACTAAAGCCATCGAAACGAAAAGACTCAAGCCGAGAAACATCGTGATTTTTATAATTTTTGTTTTATACATTTTATTCTCCTAATTTATTGTTTTTGCTAAACCACAATTTTTTACTTATAAAAATTGCCAACGGAACAAGAAGTGTCAACTGCACGAGCGGCAGAAGTCCCGTTCCGATAACGGGAATGACGGGCATTTCTTCGTCATAAGACCAAAGATTAAAGTTAAATGCCGTCTGCTCGAAAAATACTGCGGTCAATGCTCCCAAGACGGCGGCGGCAAGAAAAAATTTCCAGCCTAATTCTTCGATAAACTTTCGCAGCAGCCAAAAAATCAGAACCGTAACAATGCCGTCAATAACCGATGCAAAAGTGCAGAACAGCAGCATTTTGCCCGTGCTTACGCCGTTCATATCAAAAGCAAAAGTTTGGGAAACTTCCCATATCCAGTTCACCGCGAAGGCGACGATAAACAAATATAGATAAAATCTGTTCGGCAGTTTGTTTTCCGTCATTTTTTTACAAATTGCTTTATGCCAATTCTTCCGAAAACGGCGGCACGTCCGCGTCCACCACCGGTGCGGTTTCCAAATCAATATTGCGGCGTTTTTCAGCTTCGCGTTTGGCAATCACTTTTTCGGCAATCGGTCGCCCGAATTTATAAAAAACGGCGGGCGTTACGAGTTGGTCAAGCAAAGTCGAAGTCAAAATTCCGCCCAAAACGACAACCGCCAGCGGATGCAGAATTTCCTTACCCGGAGCGTCCGCCGCCAGCACGAACGGAATCAGCGAAAGTCCGGCGGTCAAAGCAGTCATCATCACCGGAACGAGTCTTTCCAGAGAGCCGCGAATAATCATTTCTTCGGTAAAATCTTCGCCTTCTTCGCGCATTAAATGGATATAA
>JBGTKR010000001.1:0-2630 GCA_041744535.1 Pyrinomonadaceae bacterium | reverse complement strand
CCGCGTGAACGGCAGAATTCACTTCTGCCGAGTTCAAACCAAATGTAATAATTGGAATGATGAACAATTCCCATTTTATCCGTTTCCGCATAACGGACGCGGATTTCGGTTTCATACCATTTCATAAAGGTTAATTTAATTTGCAGAAAATTATTAGTCAAATCAATTATTCAAGATTCAAGATTTAAGATTCAAGATTCAAGATTTAAGATTTAAGATTCAAGGTTTAAGGTTTAAGATTGACAAAAATCTTGAATCTTAAACCTTAAATTTACCTCCCGTTTGCTTGCTTGTTTGGGATTTGACAGGCAAAATAAATTCTTATGTCTGGAAACGGAAAAGTTATCGTCAATAATCGAAACGCATTTCACGAATATCACATCGCGGATAAATTTGAAGCCGGAATCGTTCTGCAAGGCACGGAAGTTAAAAGCATTATGCAGGGAAGAATTCAGCTAAAGGAATCTTATGTGGCGATCAAAGAAAATGAGATTTGGCTGTTCAATGCTCACGTTTCGCCTTATAAATACGGGAACATAAACAATCACGAACCTTTGCGGACGCGAAAACTTTTGCTTAAACGCAGGGAGATCGAGAAACTGAAAAAGGAAACCGAGCAGAAGGGAATGACTTTGGTGGTAACTAAGGTTTACTGGAACAACGGGCGGATAAAGTTCGAGGTCGGGGTTGCAAAGGGTAAAAAACTTTACGATAAAAGGGAAACTTTAAAGCAGAAAACAGTCGAAAAAGAAACGAATAAACAGTTGAAAGATGCCTTTAGATAAGTTATAGGTATTACTAGGTTTTTACGGAATTAAATAATAAAATTTGAGGAAAATATGAAATCACGAGGAATTAGCAAGAATTTTGCGGACGAAAAGGTTGATGCTTTGGCAACGGTTGTTTTTAAGGATGAAAAGGTTGCGGGAGGCATTTTAAATGAATTGGACGAAGTAACCGGAGGACAGGTCAGTTCGGTTATTAAATCGGAGGAATTCAAGGCGGAAACGGGAAAAACGCTTTTACTGCGTTTTTCGGCGGATAAGAAAAAAGCGGGTCGTCTTTTACTGATCGGTGCGGGAGCAAAGGACGAATACAAATGTGCGGATGTCGCGGCGGCGGCAGGCACGGCGGTCAGGACTTTGAGAGAAATGAACCTGAAAAGCGTGGCATTTGCTCCTCGTTTCGATGATGACGATGCAAAAACCGCGGCGGCGTGTGCCTTTCAAGGAGCGGTTACGAGCGAATTCGATCTGGACAAATATAAAACCAAAGACAAAAAAGATAAGAAATTTAAGGAATTCGTTTTGTATGTTGACGGTGCAAAATCCTCCGATCTGAAGGACGGTTTGGAACGCGGCGAAATTATCGGCGAATCAATGAATGCGACACGCGATCTGGCGAATGAACCGCCGAATATTTTAACCCCGTTGGAAATGGCGAATCGTGCCAAGAAAATGGCAAAAGAAGCCGGTTTAAAATGCGAAGTTTTAGACGAAGCGAAGATGAAAAAACTCGGAATGAATTCGCTTCTCAGCGTTTCCAGAGGTTCGGCTCAACCTCCGGCACTCGTTATTTTCAGATACACACCGAAAAAAAGCACGGCTAAAAAAGGCGAACATCTGGCACTTGTCGGCAAGGGCGTAATGTTCGACACGGGCGGGATTTCGTTAAAACCGGGCGAAGGAATGGAAGCAATGAAATACGATATGTCCGGTGCGGCAACCGTTTTCGGAACGATGCGGGCAATCGGTCTGCTGAAACCTTCGATTCCGGTGATGGGAATTATGGGATGCGTCGAGAATATGCCCGACGGAAATGCTTCGCGTCCGAGCGATGTCGTTACGGCAATGAACGGCAAAACGATTGAAATTCTGAATACCGATGCCGAGGGACGCTTGGTTCTCGCCGATGCCGTCGCTTATGCTGAAAAACAAGGTGCAAGCCATATTATTGATCTGGCAACATTGACCGGAGCGGTAATTATCGCTTTGGGAAACCTTAACACCGGAATTATGGGGAACGATCAGGATTTTGTTAATAAAGTGATGGAAAGCGGCAAGGAAGTCGGTGAAGGTTTTTGGCAATTGCCGCTGAAAGGTTATGAAAAGGAAGTTAAATCGGACATTGCCGATGTTAAAAACATAGGAACAAAACGCCGTGCGGGAACGATTGCGGGCGGTCTGTTCATACAGGAATTTATTGACAAGGCAAATTGGGTTCACCTCGATATTGCCGGAACCGCCTGGGCGGACAGTCCGAAACCTAATCAGTCAAAAGGTCCGACCGGAGTTGCTATCCGCACGCTTATTAATTTGGTTGAAAAATCCCAATAAGCACCCAAGCAAAATTATATTAAACTTGATCTGAAAACTTATGATCTTCCTTTGCGTGCTTTGCGACTTGGCGGGAAATAAACTCTTCAAAAAGTAAGACTCCCGCAAAGTCGCAAAGATGCAAAGAAGAATCAAAGAAGATTTAACTCATTTTTGCACGGGTGCTTAATTCTACTTTGTCAGATTAAAATATGCATTGTAATCTTTGATAGTAATGAACTTAACTTGATTTAACCCGCGAAGCGGGTGTCAGCATAAAGCCTCGTGCGTCAGCACGAGGTTCTCAAAATCAAG